>CAZDJT010000011.1:0-11662 GCA_964505875.1 Candidatus Woesearchaeota archaeon
TTTTTAGAACTTAATCTTCTCAAACTTTACAAGATTACGCCAGTCTTTCATTGTATCTAAGGCTTTTTTGTCTATGTCGCCAGGAGCCATGAATAATGCAGGCATTTTCTCATTCTGCGCTTTGTAAAGAACGTGAGTCAAGTCTTCTTCTTTCACTTTCTTTTTGTCTTTTGCTATAAGATAAAACTCTTGTTTTCCGAAAAGAGTATCAATTCTTACTTTTGCTATGAATTCTTTCTTCTTCTCTTCAATTATCTGCAGGACTTCTATATCTTTGGCTGTGAAATACTCTTTTATTTTTCTTGTAAAGTCTGACTCTATAATCTTCTGCTTCTTTTCTTTTTCCTTCTTAATCTCTGGTTTTATTACCTCCATTTCTTTTATCTTCTCTTTAATTTTTTCTACATGCTTCTCTGTCGCTTTTTCTGTCTTCTCTGCTATTTTTTCAGATTGTTTCTCATGCGTCTTTTCTATTTCTTTGTGCTTTTCTTGATGTTCTTGCTTTTCCATTTTCTTTTTTTGTTCATATCTCTCGCTGAGAATGGACTTTACTTCTGTTTCTGTTGCTTTGAAATATTTCCAGAAAAGCCTTTGCTCACCATCTATTCTTATATGAAAACCTATAGCAAAGTCTTTTATTTCTCTTAGAGCTACACGAATTACTGGGGGTTGCTGTTCATCACTTAAAACTATTTCTTTCTTTAACAAAGCGAGAGCTTCTCTCTCTCTATTGTTTAGAAATTCTGAGAAGTTCTCAAGCATAAATAATTGCTCTGGCAGATAGTAGAGCGGGGAACTGCCGACTTTCATCTGGCTCATTTTTATTTTACCTTCATTGTATAACTCGGACAGGAAAGCTGAGGCGAAAAGAGGAGAAGTATTGACATCTCTAGCTATGTGAACTGGCAGGCTTGGTCCTCTTGCTCTAAGGAAAGTTATTATCAAGTCTTTCGTCTGATTCAACTTTTGCATATCTGCAGGCATTACTTTTTTAGAATTAGCAATGTTATAAATATTGTTGCGATAAATCTTTTACCGTCTTTTTGATAAAATTAGAGTCTTGTCCAGTTAATATCGTAATATGAAACTGAACCTTCATCGTCAACTACTGCGAAAAGCATTGATTTTCTTGTTGAATGAGCTATTCTGCTTTTAGCTGCTAGATTTCTGATGGAGATATTATCGTTTTCTTTCAGAATTGACAAGAGCCAGCGAGCGTGTTCCTCTCCAGGTTTTACTCCTTTGCCGTAAACACGGAAGTCTGCCCCGAACTTAAGTGCAGTTTTTATTATATATCCTCTTTTTCTCAGGTCATTGAAAACTATAAGCTTCAAGTCAATCATTTTATCTCCTTTCCTAAGCTTCTTTAGCAGAGATTCTTCCGATAATGGCTTTGAGCTGGAGAAGATCTGCATTTTTCTTTGAGAAAGCAAAGAGAGAGCTTCTACTGGCATGTATTCTACTTTTCCTTCCACTTTCTCTCCGAACCTGGATTTCTCACATAAGGCGAAAGACTCGCTTGTTGCCGAAGAGATTTTGTTGCCTGAAAATTTTGCTACAATCATTTTGTTTTGAAGAAAAGAAGATATTTAAGTTTTGGGTTTGCATAGGTTTAAAAATTAAGATTATTCTTTATGATTTATGGGAGATTTTGGAGATTTCGAGGAAGTTGTTGAAGGAGGGACTGATGGAGTTGAAGAACAAGTTACAAGAGTCAGGATACCTAGGAACGGGGAAGTAATCGGAATTGTTGTGCAAAGACATGGCGGCAATAGAATGGAAGTTAAGACTACTGATGGGAAGAGCAGAAATTGCAGAGTTCCTGGGAGATTTGCCAGAGCGTTATGGTTGAGGCCAGGGGACGTGGTAATGATAAAACCTTGGGTTGACGATAATGAGAAAGGCGATGTTATATTCAAATATACTCCTTCAGCTATTAATCAGCTGAAGAAGAAAGGCATGTTAAGTTCTATAAAAGAAGGTTTTTGATTGGTAAGATAAGGTTTAAATCTTTAGTTTTCTGAAATATTGAATGGTGATGAGTAATGAAGAAAGAAATTGATTTCGGAAAAATAGAGAAGAAATGGCAGAAGAAATGGGAAGAGAAGAAGGCTTTTGCCGTGAAAGAAGATAGTAAGAAAAAGAAGCATTATGTTCTTGAGATGTATCCTTACCCTTCAGCTTCATTTTTACATATGGGGCACGTTAGAAATTATACTATTGGAGATGTTTATGCTAGGTTCAAGAGGATGCAAGGACTCAATGTTCTTTATCCTATGGGATATGATTCTTTTGGTTTGCCTGCTGAAATTGCTGCGAAGAAAGCGGGTATTCATCCGCAGAAATATACTGAAGATGCTATAAAGAAGATTATGGTTTACCAAAAGGCTTTGGGGAACAGTTATGATTGGAGCAGAGTTATTATGAGTCACGATCCAGATTATTACAAATGGAATCAGCTTTTTTTCTTGAAATTATTTGAGAAAGGGCTTGCTTACAGGAAGAAGGCTCCAGTCAATTGGTGTGAAAATTGCAAATCTGTTCTTGCTAATGAAGAAGCAGAAGGAGGAAAGTGCTGGAGATGCGGTAATGAAGTAATAAAGAAAGAAATGGAGCAATGGTTCTTTAAGATTACGGATTATGCCGACAGACTGCTTGCGGATTTGGATAAAATAGACTGGCCAGAAAAAATAAAGACAATGCAGAGAAATTGGATTGGGAGAAGTGAGGGAGCGGAGATTGATTTTGAAATTTCTAATAATGATATAAAAAATCATGAGTTTGTTTTCTTTCATGCATATAAGAGCAGTGTTAATGATGATTTTTGGCAATGGCTTAGAGAAGAAATAGAATCTCGTGGGGGAAAAGTTGTCTTTGCTCCAGATTTGCCAGACTCTTCAGAGCCAAATATTGATAAATGGGTTGATTTTACAAAGAAGAAATATTCATTTAATGAGAAGACTGTGTTGATTACTCATTCTTTAGGTGGAGTTTTAGCTATGAAACTTTTACCAACATTAAAATCTAAGATTCATAAGCTTATCATGATTGCACCCCCATTGAGAGCCGAGTTCCTAGATGGTAAGAAAAGACCTCATTTGAATAAATGTTGTGATTGGAAATTTGATTTTTCTAAGATAAGGGAGAAGGCTGACGACATAATTATATTGAGAGATGAGAAAGATTATATTGTTCCTTCAAATCATCCTCAAGAAATAGCAAATAAGCTTAATGCGAAACTTTTTAGTGTAATTGCTCAAGAACCGCATTTCCATAATAAATCTGAACCTGAAGTTCTTAAAACTATTGTGAGAAAATGGCCGGTGTTTACAACTCGTCCAGATACTATTTTTGGAGTTAGTTTTATGGTTGTTTCTGCTCAGCACACTAAATTAATGGAATTAGTTACAAAAGATAAGAAGAAAGAAGTTGAAGAGTTTGCTAGAAGAACGGGGAAAGCAAAAAGCCAAGAAGAGATTGAGAGTTTAGATAAAGAAGGAGTTTTTACTGGGAGCTATGCTTTAAATCCTCTTACAAAAGAAAAAATTCCTATTTGGGCTGGAAATTTTGTTCTTCCTGATTATGGAAGTGGAATGGTTATGGCTGTTCCTGCACATGACCAAAGAGATTTTGAGTTTGCGAAGAAATATGGCTTGCCCGTAAAGCAAGTTATTGCTTCTTCTTATGGTGAAGAGCATGAAGGAGCCGAGTTTAGGAGAACTGTATCAGCTGTTGTGCAGAGGAAGAGTGATAAGAAGTTTATGTTTGTTAAATGGAATAAATTTAATTGGATTGCCCCAGTTATTGGAGGGATAGAAAGAGGAGAGAAGGCAGAGAAAGCTGCTGAGAGAGAAGTTCTTGAGGAAACAGGATGCAAAGTGAAAGCCTTGCGGACTTTAGGAATGCAGAGTTATTCAAATTTCTTTGCTGAAAATAAGAACGTTTGGAGAAGGAGACTTGACCAGCCAGTTCTTCTTGAGCTTATAGAAGATGGAAAGAAAGTCAGTAGAGAGGAGAAAGAGAAGCATGAAGTAATATGGCTAACTGCTGAAGAAGCTTTGAAGCAGATAACGCACGAAGAGAATAAGGCTGGTTTATTTGCTTTTATTAGAGGATGGGGAGCGGAAACTGGAAGCGGGAAGTTAATTAATTCTGAAGGATATGATGATCTAGATACGGAAGAAGCTAAGGAACACATTGTAATTGCTTTGCAGGAAAAAAAGTTGGGAAAGAAGAAAGTAAATTATAAAATAAGAGATTGGCTGGTTTCCAGACAGAGATATTGGGGGACTCCTATTCCAATTATTTATTGTGATGATTGCGGTGTTGTTCCTGTGTTAGAGAAGGAATTGCCTGTTCTTCTTCCCAAAGATGTTGATTTTAAAGGGGAGAAGACGAACCCTATTGAAACAAGCAAGAAGTTTGCCGAAGTTAAATGTCCTAATTGCGGCAAGAAAGGGAAAAGAGAGACAGATACAATGGGGGGATTTGTTGATAGCAGCTGGTATTTCTTAAGATTTTGTGACAGTCAGAACAAGAAAAAACCTTTTGATGAGAAGAAAGCAGAGTATTGGATGCCTGTTGATCAATATATTGGAGGTGCGGAACATGCAGTTATGCATCTTATTTATTCCAGATTCTTTGTTAAAGCTTTGAAAGATATGGGATTTTTGAAGTTTGATGAACCTTTCAAGAAATTGTTTAATCAAGGAATTGTTTACAGGAACGGGCAGAAGATGAGCAAGAGCGTTGGCAATGTAGTATTCCAGACAGATATTTCTGATAAGTATGGAATAGACACTGCTCGTCTTTTCTTAATGTTTGTTTCTTCTCCTGATAGGCAGATGGAGTGGAATGACCAGGGAGTTGAAGGAGCTTTTAGAGCAATAAATAAATTAATAAGATTAAAAGATAAGATTGTTAAAAAGGCAGAGGAGAGAGAAGAGCACAAGATTAATCTGACAATAAAGAAAGTTTCAGCAAATATTGAGAATTTTGATTACCCTAAAGCAATAATTCCTCTTTTTGAATGTCTTGATTCTTTACAAGATGGGCTGAATAAGAAGAGTTATGAGATTCTGCTTAAACTTATTTCTCCTTTCTGCCCTCATATTGCTGAGGAGATGTGGGAGAAGGTTGGGAATAAAGGATTTGTCAGCTTGGAAGAATGGCCTAAAGCAGATGAGAAGAAAATAGATGAGAAATTTGAGAAGGCTGAGCAGAGTGCAGACAAGACAGTTGGAGACGTTATGAATGTTCTTAAGATAGTTAAAGAGAAAAGCGGGAAAGAAGCAAACATGGTTTATCTTTATGTAATTCCAAATGAGTTAGTTAATTTTGATTCTGAGGTTTTAACAAGAAGAGTAGGAAAAGATGTAAAAGTCTTTGCTGTAAATGACAAGAAGAAATATGATCCTGAAGGAAAAGCGGGGAAAGCCAAACCAGGGAAGCCGGGAATTTATGTTGAGTAGTGTCATTCTAATATTTTAAGAGGAAATAGTTATCTGCAAATCATCAATTTCAGTCATAATTAGTAAAATTTAAATCGGTCTGTTAATAGCAAGAAAGCGAGATAGTGACAGTTAATTTTCAGAGGCGAAATTGGAGAAATAAGTAACTTTTTACTGATAAAAGTGCTTTGTCTTTTGAGAGTGACTGGCTATATATTTATTATTGTATGAAAAAATATCCTTCTTCTTTGTTTATTAATATATAAAGAATAATAGACTATTTTAATCATGAAAAGCGAGATGTGTCTGATGCCTGTAAGGTGCAGTTCTTGCAACGAGCTTTTTGACCTGCAGTATGACCTTGCAAAAAGAAGTGAGTACATGGATATGGAGGAATTTGTCCGTGCAGTCAGCAAAAAACTGACTGGTAAAGGAAAGCTTTGCTGGGAATGCAGAGATAATTGAATTATATTTTTTTCTTTATTTTTTGATTATAGCTAGTGCTGTAAGATGATTAAGTTTAAATTCCGAGTTTTTCTTGCTTTTTTATGCCTATTCATTTGTATAGTTGCGGAAAGTGCAGCTTTCGTCTGGAATATCTAGTTCCTAAAGAAGAGCCTGCGCGCTATTGTACTAGTTGCGGAGAAAGAGAGCAATGGATGAGAGCTTTTGATGGCCAGACTATTGGAGTTAAAGTTGGAGAAAGAGGAGATGGGAATAAAGTTAGTTTATCTGGAACTTTAGTAGAGATTGTTAATAAGGCCCCTATATTTAAACCTGCAAAATTGATTATTCCAAAATCTTTCTTTGACTTTCTAAAGAAGCAATAAAAAATATTAGAAAAAGATTTATTAACCTGCCTTTTTGAATAATAAAATGAGCGAGTTCATATCAGCGCTGATTTTGGCTATTGTGCAGGGAATAACTGAATGGATACCTGTTTCGAGCTCTGGGCATTTAGTCTTAGTTTCCAAGATTCTTGGTTTCAATAATAATCTGATGTTTGATGTTGCTCTTCATTTTGGGACATTAATGGCGGTTTTTATTTACTTTGGGAAAGATATAATTGAGATAATAAGGCAGCTGTTTAGCTTTAATTTTAAAAGCGAGCATGGCAAGCTTGGACTTTTACTTATACTTGCTACCATTCCTGCTGCCGTTCTTGGCTTTTTCTTCAAAGATTTTATTGAGAGCAATCTGGCTAATCTAGGCTTGCTCGCTTTGGGATGGTCAATTACAGGCCTTATTCTCTTTATTGGCTCTATAAGCAAACCAAAGAAAAAGATTGTTGAGAGTAAAGGAATTTCTTACACTATTGCTGGACTTATAGGCCTTGCGCAAGTCTTATCTTTATTCAGAGGAATATCAAGAAGCGGCAGCACTATAACTGCAGGTCTTCTTTTAGGATTGAATGAGAAGATGGCTGTGAAATTCTCTTTCTTGATGAGTATTCCAATAATATTTGGAGCAAGCATCGTTCAGATAGGGAACAATGCCTTGCCTTCTAACTTATTATGGGCAACTCTTGTCTCTTTTGCAGTTGGAATTACTACAATTCATTTTTCTTTCAATTATTTCTTGAGTAATAGGAAGAATTTGAGATGGTTTGCCTTTTATGTATGGCTATTGGCTATTGGAACGGGGATTTATTTGCTGGTTAATTAGAATTCTTGTTAGAAGTTAAATAGAGGATAAACTCCTCCAACTAAAGATATAATCAAGACTAATAATATCTTATACCAGTTCTCTTTGGCTTGTGATGGTTCATAAACCATATCTATTATATAATATAATAATATGGTTGTAAAAGTTAAACAAAAATAAATTATACCTAAAGATTTGAAAAATGTAGCTCCTATAAGTCCGAAAGCATTTAGAGCCATATTGTTTCCTATTGTGTGCGAAAACCAAGCGTATTTATCGAAAAGTCTAGAGTTTTTTTCTATAACTTACCTTTCCATATGCTAGACTGGAGATGAATATTAAAGGAATGCCTAAAACTAACTGCCATATTATGAATGGATTAAACTTATCTGGCCCTAGAGTCCATATAAGAGTTAAAATCATAAACAAGCTACCTATCATAAATGCATTAATTGCAATATGGCTTATACCTTTCTCGGCATTTCCTTGAGTCAAGTCTTCTTTCATCTCTAATGACGGATTGAACTTCTTTGTTTAAATAGCTTCCTGAATTTTAATTATTACAAATAGATAATCTCGTTACAAAGATTAAAGAATTAAATAAAGAAAACTAATCATAAATATTCTTTCTATGCCCAATTCTTAATACAATTATTTTATTCATGGAAATGATTATATCTACTATTGCCCTATAAATTCCTATTCTTAATCTCCACAATTTCTTGCCTTGCAATCTTTTAAGAAATCTAAACGGATTATCTCTTATTGAATATACTTTCTTTAATATCTCTTCTGCATCTTTTTTATCCAGCTTTCTAAGAAAATCTTCGGCGTTTTTTTCAATTTGAATTGAATACATCTTAACTTAAAGAGATTCCCAGCTCTTTTGCAACAAGTTCAATAGGCCTTACTCTTCCTTTTCGGACGTTCTCAAGAGCTATTTTAATATCTTCAATTTCTTCTTCACTTAATGTTTCTTCTTCTATATTATCTAACATATTATTTAGAATATCATCATAAGATTGTCTGTCAAAACTTTTTAGAGTTTTTAGCCTCTCAAGTGTGTTTATGTTAAGTTGTATAGTTGTCTTTTCCATACTATATAGTAACTATAGTTAGTATATAAATCTTCTTGTTTTTGCTTTTTTATTCCACTACCGCTTTTATCCTTCTTATTCCTGCGGATGAAGATTCTTCTTTGATTATTTTGAAAGAGCCCAGCTCTTTTGTGCTTGAAACATGCGGTCCAGTGCAAAATTCTTTTGAAAACCAGCCTCTTTTGTCTTTTTTATCAGCTATAGTGTAGATTGAGACAAGTTCTGGATATTTTGTTCCAAATTCATGCTGTGCTCCTGAGTTTATTGCATCCTCAAGAGGGATTTCTTCTCTTATTACTTGCAGATTTGCTTTTATTTTCTCGTTAATTAGCTTTTCTACTTGTTTAACTTCCTCTTCTGTTAGCTTCCTTGGAAAATTAAAGTCGAAACGAAGACGCTCTGGATTTATGTTTGAGCCTTTCTGTTTTATTTCTTTGTCTTGCAAAACTATTCTAAGAGCTTCATTTAGAAGATGAGTTGCAGTGTGCAGCTTTTTTGTTGCTTCACTGTCGTCTGCCAGTCCTGATTTAAACATACCTGCAGATGCTGTTCTTGATAAGTCTTGATGTCTTTTGAATTCGTCATTGTATTCTTCAAGGTCAACTTTCACTCCACTTTCATCCGCAAGCTCTTCAGTAAACTCAATTGGGAATCCGTAAGATTGAAAGAGAAGGAAAGCTTCTTTTCCAGATATAATTTTGTCTTTTTCCAATTCTTTAAACTTTTTCAAACCTTTTTCCAATGTCAGATTGAACTTTTCTTCTTCAGTTTTCAATTCTTGCTCTATAATCTTATGATTTCTTTCTATTTCCTGATAATCTGGATAGATTTTTGCTATTATATTTGTCAGCCTATGTGCAAAGTTTTCCTTTATACCTAAAAGTCTTGCATATCTTATTGCTCTTCTTATCAGCCTTCTAAGAACATAGCCTTGACCAACATTTGAAGGCTTTATTCCTTTTTCATCTCCTAAAATAAAGACAGACGCTTTAATATGGTCAGCAATTATTCTCATTGCTCTTGTTTCTTTGCTTAGGGAACCAAGTTTCCCTGAAGCTTTACCCTCCTCTATATACTTTTTCCCCGATATTCTTTCTATTTCTCTTATTATTGGCGAGAAGACTGAAGTTTTGAATATGTCGTCTAAACCGTTGATTATTGCCAACTGTCTTATTAATCCTCCTCCAAAATCTACATTTCTCTGCTTCAACTTTTCATAAGAACCAGATTTTGTTTTATTATACTCCATGAAAACATCATTTCCAACTTCCAACCAGTTTTCATTATTAGGGTCGTATTTTTTCGGCGCTTTATCTTTTCCTGTCCAATAGAAAACTTCTGTGCAAGGTCCACACGGTCCTGTTTCTCCTGCTGGTCCCCACCAATTATCTTCTTTTCCAAGATGAGCAATTCTTTCATCTGCAATGCCCAAAGATTTCCATTTTTTCAAACTTTCTTTATCTTCTTCAACACCAATTTTATCATCGCCTGCAAAGACAGAAACTGCAATATTGTCTTTTCTGAATTTTATAACTTTAGTTAGATATTCAAAAGTGAATTGAATGGCTTCGTCTTTCCAATAGTCTCCAAGAGACCAGTTTCCAAGCATTTCAAAGAAAGTGCCGTGACTTTTGTCCCCTACTTCATCTATGTCTCCTGTCCTGATGCATTTTTGGACGTTTACTAGTCTTTTTCCAGAAGGATGTTTTTGACCGAGCAAGAATGGGACTAAGGGATGCATGCCTGCAGTTGTAAAGAGGACAGTAGGATCATTTTCTGGAATTAAAGAAGAAGAAGGAATGTGCTTGTGCTTTTTCTCTTTAAAGAAATCAATATATGCTTTAATCAGCTCTTCTCTTGTTTTCATTGTCATATCTTTCTGAGAAAGGAGGTATATTTAAAATATTGGGAAAGTATATAAATAAAGAGATTCTTTGCTTTTTATGACTAAGAAGGTTAAGAAAGTTAAGAAGATGGTAAAGAGAAAAGGAAGAATTCATGGCTTTTTGCATCATACTCTAGCAGTTATTTCTGCTTTTACTCTGCTAACTTCATTGTTCTTTCTTACAGCTAGCTTAACAGGGAATGTAATATTCGGAAATTCAACTAATTCTACTGCTGTTCTTGCCAGCAATTCAACTGACATGAACTTTTCGGCTTTTGGATTTTTTATAATTGGCATTGTCTTTGCTTTATGCTGGTTTAAGGGAAGAAAGAATTGATATTTTTACTTCAGATGAGCAAGTTTTCTTCTTATTTCTTCAAGTTCTGCTTCTAAAGAAAGAGAAGAAGATGAAGCAGAGTCTTCTTTTATGAAATCTGGAGATTCTTTTTCAGGCAGTTTTGGCAGGAGTTTTTCCAGAAGATAGAGTGAGGAAAGAGCGTCTTCAATCTTGTTTTTCAAGGCTATCTTTAGGACAAGTTCTTCTGCTCTTAGATTTCTGTAAGCTAGAAGGTTTTTTGTTATTTTCAGTATGGAGACTTGAGAATTAAGCAAAGTCCTTTTACCATAAATCAGCGTTGGCTCTGAGAGGCGGACATATTCTGTGCTCATTCTACCGATTCAAAGATATTTTCTGTGACATCCTTTATTTTTATCTTGATTGCTGCGAATTCTTTCTCCCAGGCTGCAAGCTCCTGTTCTTCTCTCATCTTTATCTCTCTTATTCTCTTAAGCAAGTCATCAATACTTGCAAGTTTTTCTTTTGTTGCGCTAAGAGCGCGTTTTGCAGATTGGAATTTATCTATTTTAACGAATATATCATGCGAGCGTTTTTCCATTTTCTCGGCATAAAACGCTTCACGATGCATTTCAGGTGGAGGCGCTAATCTTTCATCTTCATGCTCTTCTTTTTCCTCATCATCTTCCACTTCATTGCCTTCCATTTCAACAGTTTTGAAAGATTTTCTCTCTTCTGGAGAATCACTTCCATTATCTGCAACTTCTACAGCATCTTTTATTGCTGATTGCGAGAAACCGCGCCGCATTGGAGAATCAGGAAAAGAAGGGAGAATATGTCTCTCTATTTCTTCTTCTCGGTCCATCAGATTCAATGCTGGAGCCTTTAACGGCGGCAAATCAGGCAATTTTGACTTTGTCTCTTTTTTATCCCAGAACATATTCTTAATTTTGATAGTTTGTTTATATAAGTTTATATTAATTATATAATAGTAACAATTCATTAGAAAGATTTTTAATCAGCTGTCTGCAAAGGATGATATGCAAATTAAACTTCTAAAAGATATTGTTTCATCTGTCGGGGGAAATAGCTCTGTAGGAATTGTTGACTTGCTTTATGATAAGAAGAATGTTAATGAATTTTTGATAGCCAAGAAATTGAAAATGACTATAAATCAGACTAGAAATGTTTTATACAGATTGGCTGATGAAGGCATAGTTAGTTTTGTGAGAAAGAAAGACAGCAGAAAAGGCGGATGGTATACTTATTTTTGGACTTTGAATTCTGGTAA
>CAZDJT010000012.1:0-8229 GCA_964505875.1 Candidatus Woesearchaeota archaeon
TTATTTTCTCTGTAATCTTGGTATTGGCATTTTTCTTAATATCGTTCAAAAGTCAACTTAACGGAATTTTTTCAGTATTCGTAATAACTTTCGTATTATCTATTTATTGGCAAGTAATAATGGACTTAGATAATCCTTTTGATGGTATCTGGAACGTTAAAGTGCCAAAAGAATGGGTGAAATTGTTAAAATAACTTAAACATAATATAAATTTTTATCTAAAGAACCATTTCTTAAAGACTTAATTTGGGAGCATTTTTCATAAGTTCAATCATATCCATTAGAACAAGATTACGTCCTGGCCCTTTTTGTGTATTCTGAGTTAATTCGTAGTCCCTAGATATTCTTCCTTTTACTTTTCTTCTCTCAATTACCTCTCCCATTTTTAACATTCCATTTGGAAGAAGTAAAAGTCTTGCTATATCCTCTGTCAAAAAATAATCTGTTCCATTTTCACTAGTACTACGCACAGAGAATTCACTTTCTTCATATTTAACAAGCTCCGCCACAAGAACAGGTTTTCCTACTCTTTCTAATTCATG
This sequence comes from Candidatus Woesearchaeota archaeon, assembly GCA_964505875.1. GTDB lineage: Archaea > Nanobdellota > Nanobdellia > Pacearchaeales > GW2011-AR1 > CAZDJT01. Next base: position 543 of record CAZDJT010000012.1, read on the forward strand.
AAGTTGCTCTTCAGGAGTTTTTCGGAGTTCAAATGGACCTATAATTTTTCTCAAAGAACTAGAACCATAGTCATGTAATGGTAAGCCAAAAGCCGCACCACTCTGATGTAAGCCTGCTCCAGAGTAAGTCATATTAGCATCGCCCTTTGATTGAATAACATATGGGAGAGGCAATCTCCCGTCTTGAGCTAGAGCAACAAGCGGAGCTACAAACTCAAGTAATTTAAATTCATATCCGAGAGATTCGGTGTATTCTGAATTAATTCGTGCCCAGAGTCTTTCGAATCTTCCTCTGTCTTCAAGTTTTTCAGTAAATATTTTCATTATAGTAATTATAATAATCTCTATTTAAATCTTTCTATTTATAACTACTCCTAAGTTACGGCAGAAAGCCTTATCAATCCCAACCACTTATTTTCTCCTAAATCAAATTCCTGTTCTGCAACCTCACTTTAAAGATATTCTTATAATATATTGAGATTAAATCGAGGGCATGCCGTGCATTTTCTTGTAGTAATTATAGAAAGTTCTTGTTCTTTTCTTTGCTTCAATTACTGCTTGTGAGCGAATAATCTCTTCTGCGTCTGTGTCTGGCCTGATTATCTTTATTCCCGTCTTAACTTTATTTTCTTCTTTCTTTTCTGTTTGGAAACTGGAGAACAGAGCAGAGAAAGGATTTGTATCATCTTCATTCTTCTTTTTATCTTTCTTCTTGCCGTCCTTATTAGCTGGAGCATCTGAAAGAAATTCATCAATATCGTTCTGAATCTTATCCAGACTTTCTGTTGTTGCCCCTTCAACAAGCCTCAAGACATCGCCAATATCATCTTTTTCTATTTCCTCTTTTAGCCTCTTTAACTCTTCCTCTCTAAGAGCATAGCCGGTGAAAAGAATTTCTATTCTTCCTCTGAAACCATAACCTCCTTGATTGGTTCTATCTGGATAACTTCTGTATTTCAGCTCCATTATTAGGACTGAGACATATTTGTAAAGCTCAGGCATTTTCTCTTTTGAGAATATCTTAGGCAAGTCATCTTTATCAATATCTTCCTGAGGATTGTAAGGTCTTTCTGCAAACAAAGTAAGCTCCATAAGTGTTGTGTTGAAAGTATTTACCAAAGCAGCGGTAGGAGAAGCGTTCTGCTCCAATTGTCTTGCCCATCTAAGATAGGGTTTTGCCCAGCGCGCGTAAAGTTTAACGGCGTTAACCTGACTTCTAAGATAAATCTTTTCAACTTCAAATCTTTTTCTAAGCTCCAGCTCAGATTCCTGAATCCATCTTAGAAATTCTGCTATTCTCTGCTGCAATATTCTTTTTACTCTTTCGTTCAAGTCTATGCTTTTCAAATCATCCATGGTGTTTGCAGTCATGAATGCATCAATTATAGTTACATAATCAAACTGCTGAACAAGACCCTTAAGAGAAGTCGTTCCTCTCTTAAAGTCAACGCTGTCCATCCATATTTGCTTTAGAGAATACATTGCTGCCTGCTTCAAATCTTTGTCTTCAGATTTCATATCATCATAAACTGCAAGCCTTAACTTGAATTCTTTTAAATCATAAATTATATTGAGTATAGACCTTATTACAGTATTTGCACTTCCAAGCATTTTCATTCCTTCTTCCTGCATCTTGGTTGCTTTTGCTCCCATCTCTGAAAAGTGGCCAGAACCTGGAGCAGAAATAAAGTTGTCAACTATTTTGTTTATTGTTCTGAATTCTGTTATTACAACTTGGTCTATTATCCAGTAATAAAGAGCTTCAAGACTTTCACTTGAAGAATCGTAAGCCAATTTATACTGCTGAACTGCTCTTTTCAGTCCAAGTTTATCTGCTGGATTGAAAGCGCTGGGACGGTAGTCATATTTGATATATCCAATATCATTCCAGTCGAAGACTGTTGCTTCTATTAGTTTTGCCTTAGCAGCTGCCGCAAGATAACCTTTTTCTTTTGCTATTTCTTTTACTTGCTCTCTAAGATTTACCTTACTTCCATTATCATCAATATATTCTTCACAATACACCTCCGGTCTTATAGCAGCAATTAAGTTATGTATATTTACAGCCATCTTCTCTCTTTATAGTTCATAGAAAACGGTTTATTTAAAGGTTATTGGAGAAGCTGGAAAAGGAGAGAAAAGCGAGAAAGATGAGGAGAGAATAATTTAAATAAAGGTAAACCTAGTGATAGTATGGGCATATTTAGAAAAAGAAGTGATAGTATGGACGTTATTGACTTGCCTATGCTTGAGAAGAGAGGTTTGATAAAGATACCGAAGAGAAAAAATTCTGGCCTTAAATCAAGAGACGGTTTTCTTGATTTTACTGATGCTAGAGCTGAGAATATAGCTTTGAGCAGATTGACAAATTCTTCCTCATCTTCTTCTGCTGGTTCTTCCGGCTCTCCTTTTAACTTTCTAGATAGTCTTGCTGGAGCTGGAAACACAGGAAATTCTTTATCTTCCTCAAGCTCTGGAGATTCTTCCGGTTTGAATGAACTGAAAATAAAAATTGAAGATTTAGAATACAAACTCGGAAGGCTTCTGGAGAGAATTGAAAGCATGGATTCCAAGATGAGAGAATCTAGCAGATAGACTTAAATAATAATTTCTTCTTCTTTATTTATGAAAGATTTTTCAAAAGAAATAAGAGCTTACGCTCTAAGAAATGCTATTGAATTCGGCAAAGCGGAAGCTGGCAAAATATTGCCTAAACTATTTCAGCATGGTCTAGATAAGAAAGATATAAAGAAAGTAATGCCTGAAATACATAAAATAGTTGCAGAGATTAATTCTTTATCTGCGGAAAGCAGAGAGAAAGAATATGCAAAGCTGGAGAAAGTTGTTAAGACTCATGAAGAGAGAGAAGGTCTGCCTGAGCTTGAAGGCGCGGAAGAAGGTAAAGTTATTACAAGACTTGCTCCTGAGCCTTCAAAATATATTCATATAGGCCACGCTTTAATCTTTATAATTCAATATTTGTATGCTAAGAAATATTCTGGAAAATGTTATTTGAGATTTGACGATACTAATCCGGAGAAGTCAGAGAAAGAATATTATGATTCTATAAAAGAAGATTTAGCTTGGCTGGGAATAAAATGCGACAAAGAGATAATTGCTTCTAACGAGCTTCCTACCTTGTACAAATATGCTGAGAAATTAATAGATGAGAAGAAGGCTTATGCTTGCACTTGCACTCAAGAGCAAATGAAAGAACTGAGAGAGAAGATGAAAGAGTGCAAACACAGGAAGAATGGAGTGAAAGAGAATAAAGAGATATGGAAAAATATGCTGGCTGAGAAATATGAAGAGGAGAAGGCAGTTTTAAGATTGAAAGGAGATATGAAATCAAACAATGGTGTGATGAGAGACCCAGTTATATTCAGAATATCTTATGCGCCTCATTTTCTGACTGGAAAAAAATATTGTATCTGGCCTATGTATGATTTTGAAAGCGCAATTGAAGATTCTATAAATGGAATAACTAATATCATAAGGTCAAATGAATTTGAGATGAGGGCGGAGCTGCATGATTATATTATTTCTTCTTTGGGTTTGAGGAAACCGAATTTCAAAGAGATAGGAAGATATCAGATAACTGGGGCGGAAACGCAAGGCAGAGTAATACGAGAAATGATAGAGAAGAAAGAGATTAAAGGATGGGACGACCCACGCCTTGTTACTATTAAGGCTTTAAGGAGAAGAGGTTTTTCTCCTAAAATGTTTCATGAACTTGCTCAGGTTGTAGGACTGTCCAAGAATTCAGGACACATAGATATGTCCGTTCTTGCAGCCATAAATAGGAAGATTATTGATTCGGAGACGGGAAGGTATTCTTTCGTTGAAGACCCTGTTGAACTTAAGATTTCTGGAGCCCCGAAGATAAAAGAAGTTGAAATTCCAGTTCATCCAGATAAAGAAGAGAAGAGAAAGATTAAGATTGGTAAAATATTTATTGCTGAGAAGGACTTTTCAGCTTTACAAGGCAAAGAAATAAGACTCCTTCATCTATTTAATATTAATTTGGAGAAGAAGATTGTTTTTACATCAAGCGATAACAAAGACATTCCCAAAATCAACTGGGTTTCTGATGGGAAGAAGATAAAAGTGCTTATGCCTGATGGAAAATGGGTAAAAGGATTGGCTGAAGAAGGAATTGATAAGATAGAAGAAGGGGAAGTTGTGCAATTTGAAAGATTCGGATTCTGCAAACTTGATAAAAAAGGAAAAGAGCCAGAGTTCTGGTTTACTCATAAGTAACGCTTAAATAACCTTCTTCCCTCGTGTCAAATATGCAAAGAGGTGTTAAACTGCTCGGTGTGATTGCTTTAGTCTTAGTTGCCCTTTCTGGAATCTTATTTTATTCTCAAGGAATGGAAGAAAATAAGGCAAATTATTCTCCTGTTTATCTTAACTCAGGTAATGATGGGAGTTCTCTCTGGAGTAATGGATATAATCTTAATAATGGAGAAGACAATTCTTTCTCTTTGTTAGGTTTATCAAAGAATAGTTTAATTCTCTCTCTTTCTGGAGTTGCTGCCGTTTTTGTAATAGTTATCTGCATTCTCTTATTTTTGAGATTCAGAAAGAAGAAAGATGCGGAGACAGAGATACTTGAGGAATATGATAAGCAACAAGCTAGAAAGAATGTTGATAAGATTGTTTCTGTTGGAGAGTTTCATCTTGCCAATGGGAATGCTCTCCTTGCAAGAGAAAAATATTTTGAGGCAAAAGATAGATATGAAGAACTTGGAGAAGAGAGTGAAGAGACTTACAAAAATATTATGAGTCTTTATCAGAAAATCAGAGAATCTGAAGAGAAAATAGTTAGTACTTAATCTTCAGAATTTTGTCTAAAGGAGGATTTGAGAAGTAAGCTCGAACAGTGAAATCTTTGTCTAACAACTCAATCATCTCAAAGTCTGGATTCTCCTTTTTTATTAGCTTGAATTCTTTTTTATGCACTATGTCTTTCTTAAATTTATAAAAATCGGTAACTGTGAAATCTGCATCTCCTCTTTCTTTATGTGTTTTCTCTGGCAGGCGAATCTTCAGCAATTTTAACTTCCCAGATACTGTATTGATTGTGTCAATATTGAATACTGGGCCTGTTTCTGTCTTCATTATTATCTTACCCATCTTCTTAGCAGTCTGAAATAAATCTTCATACTCCATTTTATCTTGAGCAAACAAGCAGGCATAATTTACTGGAACATTTTTGTATGCTGTGTGCTTATTTTTTAATATATTTGCCTCTTCAACAATCTCGCTAACTGCTTGTATTAACTTTCTTATTTCCATATAACAAAGTAAAGAAGAAGGTTTATATTGATTTTGATGAGTGTTTTTGACGAAAGATTTAAATACCTCTTTTCTTTGTTTCTTTTATGTTCGTTGCAAAGAATAAAAAGGGTGTAAGTGAAGTTATTTCCACGGTCTTGATGATTCTTCTTGTTATAGTAGCAGTTGGCGCTATTGCTGCTTTCTTGGTTAAGTTTTTGAGGTCTGGAAGCGATGAAGTAGCACAATCGCAGGCTTGCCTTGCTTTAGATGTTAATGTAAAGAGTTGTCAATATGATTCTGACGCAAATAGTTTGTCTGTAACTGTTGCAAGAGATAGAGGAGAGAATTTGAATATTGTTGAGCTTAAAGTCTTCGCTGCTGGAACTGGTGGAGAGAATGTAACTCTAATAAATCAAGACATACCTGGATTGTTTGAATCTAGAGTTTATTCTGCTAATACTCTGACTAGTGGAGTAGCTGTTGCAAGCGCTTCTGTTGCTGCTAAATTAGAGAATACAGATGGAAAGCAGAGTTATTGTGCTAAGTCGGTTCCTGTTAGTTGCTCAGCAAAGTAGTTATCTTGCAAACAGATTTATGATTTTATTAAGATAGATTTATTTTAAGATTTTTACAGTATAAAAGATGATAATGTGTTAACAATAAAGTTAATCTTTCTTGCTCTTCTTCTCTTTGCTTAATTTCTCTTCCAGTTGCGCCTTTTCCTTTTCAATCTCTTTTTCCAGAATTTCAAGCTTCTTTACTTCCTCTTCCATAGCGGCTTTTTCTGATGATTTTGGCTGAAGGGTTTGAGCAGTTGATTTTTGAGCCTGCATCTTTTGCATTGTTGCTGGATTCTGCACTTTCTGGACATAATCCATCATATTTATCTTTTCCATCTTGAGAACGGACTTTGATGAATCTTCTACATGAGCTCTTAGAATCCCCATTCCAGACATAACACAGTTAAGATTCCATAGAGTTTTCCCATCTACTTTCTGTAAAATGGCAATAATCTTCTTCAGCTGCTCTGTGATTGTCCTATTCTTCATTTCATCCTGCAATATACCCTGAAGAGCGTCCAAGTCAGTATTTGTCTTTATTTCCAGCTCTTCTGGACCTTTTGCCCCATGTATCATATCCATCATCTGCATAGTAACTCCTTTATCCAGAGTAAATGCAGCAATCTTCTTCTCTGAGGGGACGTAATAGTCTATTTGATGCAAGTTCTTTCCCTCTTCAAGATCAATTATGAAAAAACCGGCTGCCATGAATGCATCTTTATGCCTCTTCTTGAATTCTTTGAAGACATTTGAAGAATTCAGTTTTTCTACATATGGCGCTATTTTCATATTTTTCCCTCTTGTTTATTGTGATAAAGAATTGCAGTTTATAAGGTTTTAGATTTTAAAGCAGTTCAACGCCTTCGAGACCTTTGAAGTGATTGTCTGTTGTAAGAACAAGATGATTATAGTATTGAGCTGTTGCGTAAATAATGGAGTCAATCATTCCGAAAGAACTTACTTCTTTTCTTCTTATATGGTAAAAAATTCCTGCCTGAAGAGCCATAGTTTCTTTAAGAGAAACAATAGTACTTGTTTCTTTTATGTTTCCTAAAAATTCATCAAATGACTTATTATTCTTAGCAAACCATGCGCGAATTTCTGCAAGAGAGACAATACTTGTTATTACATCTTCTGATTTTAAGATTTCCTTTACTTTTAATCCTTCAGAAGTTCCTTTGAAAAGCTCTATCCATGCAGAACTATCAAAAAGCACTAGATTCTCTCCTCCCTATCTCTCTTAAAAGGAATCTTTGCATTTTTAGCAATTCCGAACATCTTTTCTATAAGAGCATGATTTTTTTTAAGGATGACTATCTCTATTGTTCTTCCTTCTTCAAGTTCTTCTTCTCTTACAACTCTATTTGGTAAAATGACTCCTAGAGAGGTTCCAATACGTCTTACCTTTACATCTATTACTTCTCCCATCTTTATTATAATATATTATAATATATAAATATTTGCCCTGAATCATATATCAACGGGAAGAGGCACGCCATGTAGAACGTATGCGGTCCAATCAGAAAATCTTATTCCTGTCCAATCTTTTACTCCTTCTGGTATTTTTTCACTTGGAAATATTTTTTCAGACTTAAAACTCTCCAGTACATTTTCTCTAAATAACGGACATCTGTACCAATTAGGAATTTTTCCAGAAACTTCCATTCTGCATGGACTCTGTCTTCCCATTATTAAAGCGCATTGATTGCCTTTAGTATCCATAAATACTCTTCCAAGATAATTAAAGCCATAAAAAGGACAGCTAGGTCGATTCACTCTTTGCAAGTCTTCTGCTATTAAATAACCAAACAAAAGCAATTAATAAAGATTTATGTCCTTGTAAA
>CAZDJT010000012.1:8329-10566 GCA_964505875.1 Candidatus Woesearchaeota archaeon
TAAATCTTCTTTAATTATGGACTATAAAAATTCTGGTAATTATGAAAATTAAATATACTTTAACGCAAAAGAGAAATATTTAAATAGTATTACCGCAGTAATACTTTATGGTACATACAGAAAACTCTGATATGGAGACCGTTCCGGCTAAATTGACTAAAAGAATAGTAATAGAAATGGAAGAGTTGATAGAACAGGGATGGTATGCCAATAAGTCAGAACTAATACGAAATGCAATCCGTGAACTAATTAAAAAGCAGAAAGTAACACAGTTAGAGTCAGCTATAAAAGAGGACATTCAATGGGGACTTTACGGCAAATAGCAGTTTCAGATACTGGTCCGATATTGCATTTATCTGAAATTAGTCTGATTGGTGCTCTTAATGTCTTTTCAAAAATTCTTGTTCCGGATGAAGTTGTTAAAGAGTTGGCAAAAAACAAAATAAAAATTAATAAAAAGGCATATATCAAATTGTTAAAAGGAGAATGGAAAGATTTAGTTAAGATTTTGACAAACCAGAATGACTTGGATTTGGTAGAAGCTTGCGCCATATCTCTTGCCTTGCAAGAAAAAGTAAATTGTTTTCTTACAGATGATTTAGAAGCAAGAGCCACAGCTAAAGAATATAATTTAGAAGTCCATGGAACAATTGGAATAATTTTAAGGGCTTTCAGGAATAAAATAATACATAAGAATGAGGCAATTGAAAAAGTCACAGAACTAAAAACAAAATCATCTTTGTTTATTACGCAAGATTTAGTTAATGAAGTTATACATTCTATTAATGAGTTTAATAGTTAATTTCTCTTCTCAATCTTTCCTCTGACTTCTTCAATAAACTCTTCCTTCTTTATGCCGAAGACTGGTTTCTTTCCTCTTCCTCTTACTGCTAAAGTATTCTTCTCTTCTTCTTTATCACCTATGACTATAATGTATGGGATTTTTTGCATCTCCGCATCTCTAACTTTGTCGGAAACAGTGGTATTTCTGAAGTCGGAGTCTATTCTTAGGTCTGGAAGTTCAGCTTTCAACTCTTTTATCATCTTATCACATGCTTTTACATTTCTGTCTGTAAAGTTTATTACTCTTGCTTGAACAGGAGAGAGCCAGAGAGGGAATTTACCTTCGGTCTGCTCAAGAAGAAATGAGACAAAACGCTCATAGCTCCCTAAAGGAGCACGGTGAATAACTATGGGATTTTGCTTCTTTCCTTCTTCATCAATATAAGTTATGTCTAACCTTTTTGGAACTACTATATCAACTTGCACTGTAGAAAGAGTTTCTTCTTTCCCTTGAGAATTATTTATCTGAACATCTATCTTAGGACCGTAGAATGCGGCTTCTCCTGCACCTTCTACAAACTTCTTCTTAGATTCATTCATTGCTTTTCTTATCTCATTGCAAGCATGTTCCCATTCTTTCGGATCTCCAGTATATTTGTCTGGATTACCTTTGAAGTCTGGTAAAGAAAGTCTGAACCAATATCCAGTTATTCCTATTACCTTGTATGCTTCTTCCATCATCTTAATTACTTTCAAGAATTCTTCTTTAAGTTGTTCTGGAGTTACATAAATATGAGCATCGTTCTGAGTCATATATCTTACTCTCATTAAGCCATAAGTTACTCCTGATAATTCATTCCTATAAACCGTTCCAGCTTCTGCTAGTCTTAAGGGAAGGTCTCTATAACTTTTTACAAGCTTATTATAAATCATGTGATGATGAGGACAATTCATAGGTTTCAAATAATATTTTACGCCTTCAATTTCAATTGGTGAAAACATTGTGTCCTCATAATATGGGACGTGCCCTGTTTTTTCATATATTCTGCCTTTTGTAATATGTGGAGTTGAAACATATTTGTATCCGCTATTCTGTTCAACTTCTCTCATATATTGAATTAATTCATTACGTATTATCTCTCCATTAGGCAACCAAAGAGGGAGACCTGGACCGATTTCATCGCTAAGCATAAATATTCCTAAGTCTTCGCCAAGAATACGATGGTCGTTAGGCTTAAGATTTCTTCTGTCTAATATTATCTTTTTTTCTTTTTCAGCTGTTGGTTTTAAGAGTGTTTTTGACTTTGATATTTCCGTCTCAACTCTAAATTCTTTGCTTAATTCAGAAAGAGGATGGCCTTTGCATTTAAGCTCAAATTCTTTATAATAGCCGAATGGTGCTCTTACTACGTCAAAACCGTGTTTTTGCAGAGTATGTTCTGCTTCGGTAATAT
>CAZDJT010000013.1:0-10499 GCA_964505875.1 Candidatus Woesearchaeota archaeon
TGGAGCGACATTATATGTAAGAACAAGAGCAATTGGTAGAGTTAAGTGAAGTATGCATTCTGTTATAGCTATAAATTTATTCTTACTATTATTTTTTTTATTGTTTGAGAATAAAATAGGCAGTCGTTTAGGCATGTGAATAATCAATGCAAATATCTGACCTAAAAGTCCAATATTAATTAAGGATTTTATGAGTTGAAAGTGACCTAAAAAGAAAGATACTCCTAGAATAAACGGTACGAAATCACAAAACCAAAAAAACCAAAAATAGGTACGCATCCAAAGATTCCTGATTATTGCCAAGCAACCAATTAAAAAAAACAATATACTCCAAATAAGATATATTTCCATATTCTTCTATGAAAAAGATATTATTTAAAATTATGTCTGAGATTATGTCATTTTTTACTGGAGCTGTTGGTGTTAGTCCCAGTATTTATGATCTTGATAGAAATATCTATCATTATTTACATTTAAAGCAGTTTTAATGAATCGCATAGCCATTTTAAAGTTGTTTTCTTTCTTGAATCTTCTATTTGAAGTTAAGACATAGCTGTCAGCAAATCCAAACTTTTTCCCTGATATGTTCTTTGTTAGAAAATAATCTTCTGCAAAATGCACTTTTTCGTTAAAACGTCCAAGTTCTACAAATTTTTTCCTTTTTATAAGCATAAATGCACCTGGAGAGAAAGGCTTGTAATACCTTGATAGTTTGACAGCTAGATTATTAAGAAGATAAGTGATATTTGCAAGTATTGATTTTTCTTTGCTTAATATTCTTGTAGTCACACACTCTAAATCTTCCCCTATTATCTTTTTCATAGCGATTTTTATTGTATCTTTATTTGAAAAGACAACATCTGCATCAATAAATAGAATATACTCGCTTCTTCCAGCATTGGCACCATTATTTCTTGCTATTGACGGAAGGCAACCCTCCACTCTATTAACCTTTAGTCCTTTTTTTTTACTTACTCTTTTTATTATCTCTCTTGTTTTGTCTTTTGAGTTTGCATCTGCGATAAATATATTTGTTCTTTTAATTGGATAATCTTGTAAAGCTAGAGAATTTAACAAATCTGCTATGTGTTTTTCTTCGTTTTTGCAAGGTATTACTATGCTTAACTCTTGATTGTTTTTCATATAATCTTAAACATTAAGAGCTTTAAAATTCTTAGTAAATCAGATAAAAGAAGATTGAAGGTAGGAGAAGAGAGCCCATTAAATTTATTCTTCTTGAAGATGAAGAGATAGTAAACATACCTATTGCTGTTCCAGTAATTAATACTATTAAACCTAAGAAATTGGAGAAGACGATATTTACTACTATTATGATGAGAATGACTGACAGAGTGAGAAATTTGTAATTAACTTTGTTCATTAATCTTGAGAAAATGGAAGAAAGAGCATAGCCTAAGAAGAAAGCTATTATTGCGGTGATAATAACTATTGCTAAGATAGAGTATAAGTTGTTTAGCGTTATTTTATCCAATATTTGTGAGACTGCCGCTGCTGAGCCAGTTCTTGTTTTATTTATTGAGAAAGCGGTTACAAAAGAAAGACCCATTATAATTGTATTTAGAGAACCTACTAAGACAAGGAAGCCTTTTCTCTTTTGAGGCAAGATTTCTGAGCCAATAACTGCTGCGTGTCCTGCTCCTATTCCTGGGAGGAAAGAGCAAAAAGGAGCTGAGATTAGTGCTGCGTAAATTGCTCTGAAGAATTCTTTTTTTGGTAACTTTGTTGAAGAAAGAGTCGCTTTTTCCTGTATTTTTATCTTTATTTTATTATTCATGCTTATTAGCAAACCAGAAAGGCCAAAGAGTCCTGAAAGCAAAGGAAGAAGAGGCTCTTTGACTGGTAAATTAAAAGCTGAGAGTCCGAGAAAACCTGATAAGAAGAAAATGGTAAGAGCGATGAGAGGTTTATCTTCTCTGATCATCAAGTAAAAAGAGATGAAGATGAGGATATATGGAACAGCAGACTTTATTGCAGAAAAGAAAGCAGGCAAGAGGATTATGAATAATGGTGAGAAGACAAGAATAATTGGAATCGCTAAGATAGAACCGTAGAGAGTCAATATTACTGCTTCTTGTCCTTTTCCTTTCATCAGCATTTCGTGCCCTGGCAAGATTGAGAGAAAAGTATCTTCTTCTGGAGCACCCAAGAAAATAGATGGAATGAAGTCGAGAAAAGTATGAATGATTGACATTGAAACTATAAATATTGAGAGAGAAAGAGGAGAGACGAAAGGAAGAGAGAGCAATTTTTCAAGATAAACTAGGATAAATGCTGCAACAAGGTTTATATGAATTCCTGGAAAGAGGCCTGTGATTGTTCCTACAACAATTCCTAAAGCCAAAGCTAAAAAATATTCAATCATTTTTTATTTTAAGACTGAGAATTGATATTCTTTTCTCTCCAAAATAATCTTCAATCTTTCCTTCTATTAAAACAGACTTTCCCACTATTGATTCTCTGAAAATAGAAGATGAATATAGAACTAGCGAGTTGTCTAATGTAATCATTTCGCCTTGTTTTTGTTTAATTTCTTTTATAACTTCTCCTTGAATCATAACTTTCTGATTTGGAAGCAAGTTTAACATGTCTTTTTGCTGATATATTGGTTTTTGCGGCAGTAGAAAGATAAAACTAAAAAGAATAAGCAGACCTATGAGTGAGACAGCTAATGAGGCTTTCATAATAAAAAAGGTAAGAGAAAGGTTTAAATTAATCTTTCGTTTTTAGTTTGAATGAATGCTGAAGAGAAAATTGATATTATAAAGAGGAATACCGCTGAGATTGTTACGGAACAAGGGCTGGCAGAGATAATGAGTAAAGAGAATGGTAAAGTGTATTGCGGTTATGAGCCAAATGGTCCTATGCATTTAGGGCATTTTGTAACTATAATGAAACTTCTTGATTTGCAGAAAGCAGGTTTTAAAGTAATAATCCTGCTTGCAGATCTTCATGCTTTACTTAATAGAAAAGGAAAAGAAGAAGAGATAAAGAAAGAAGTTGAAAATTGGAAGAAGACAATTAAAGCAATTGGAATTAAAGCTAAAGTTGTTTTAGGCAGTGATTTTCAGTTTGAGAAAGCCTATCAGTTAGATGTAATGCGCTTAGCTCAGGAGTCTACAATTAATCGTGGCTTGCGAAGTATGCAGGAAATCGCAAGAGATGCGGAGAATGCTACAATCTCACAATTATGGTATCCTATTATGCAAGTTGTTGATATTAAATATCTGGGGGCGAATGTTGCTCTTGGAGGAATGGAACAGAGAAAAGTGCATATGATTGGAAAAGATATGGAGAAAGTTTTGGGATATAAATTTGTTGCTATTCACACACCTTTAATAACTTCTTTGAAAGGACCGGGAGAGAAGATGAGCAAAAGTATTTCTGGCAGCGGAATCGCTGTTACAGATAGTTATGAAGAAATTAAGAAAACAATAAATGGGGCTTATTGTCCTGAGAAAGAGATTAAAGATAATCCTATTTTACAAATAGCAAAATTAATCATTCTTCCTAAATTGGAGAAACTGGAGATAAAGAGGCCGAGCAAATTTGGTGGAGACTTGAAGTTGATTAGCTATGAAGAATTGGAAAAATTATATGGAGAAGGAAAATTGCATCCTATGGATTTGAAGAATGCAGTTGTAGAAAGTTTGGAGAAGATTATTGCCCCAATAAGGAAGAATTATAAATAAATCTTTCAAGTGTGAAATTCAACTATATCTTTGTCTTTTAAGATATGAGAGAGGCCGACTTTTTGGTTTGAGAACTTTGAAGAAGGTCCGGTAATTCTTGTTTCTCTTATTTTTGCTGAAAAACCTTTGTAAATTGCTTCTGCTGCCACTTTTACCATAGAGTTTTCTGGCAAGAGAATTGGCTGGTTTGAAGGAGATTTTCCTGGCTCTTTTGTATAGACGCGAATTGCGTTCATTGATAGAAAGATTTTCTCTTTTAACAGATTTATATTGTCTCCAAAAATAGAAGAAACGATAACTGCGTTAAGTTTTTTTGATTTAACTGTTTCCTGTAGTTTTCTCATTTTTTCTTCTGTAAATAAGTCTGATTTACTGATAACAATCAGTCTTTTTCCTGTTGATCTTGATAGAAGTGAGGAGATAGAAGCAAGTTCTGACAGAGATTCTAAAACTAAGATAATTAAATCAGCAGTATTAATTATGCCCATATCAAAGCTTTCAGAGCCTATCGAAGGCAAGTCTACAATCTGTGCTTTAACACCTAGATGATTCATAGTTCCCAGTTCAGGAGCGTAAGTAGTAAATGGATTTTCACTAATTTTTGGCTTTGCGTTAGTTAGAGCTGCGAGAAGAGAAGATTTTCCTGAATTTGGAGGACCGAGAAGGGCAACTTGAAATCCTTCTTTCTTTACACTCTGATGAGAACTTTTCCCCACTTTCTTGTTTTTTTCCTGTGCTTCTTTGAACTTTTTCATACGTAATCTAAGGCCTGCAACTAGATTCTCAGAACCTTTGTGCTTTGGCGCTGTTCTTATCATTTCTTCTAGGCAGCGAATTTTATCATCTGGAGTTTTTGCCTCCAAGTAAGCTTTCTCAGCATTAACATATTCATATCCTGCATTGATGGGCATTGTTAAATTACTATAACAATGTTTAATAAGCATTTGCTTTTATTGTTAGTATGAGTTTATTGAGCAGACTAAATATCTATTCTGAGCCAGATATTAAGAGATTCACAGATATACCTATTAATGCTTTTAGAGTTCCATTTACTAATAGCTATTATTTTCTCCCTTCTGGAAGCCCATTTACTTATTTTGTTAAAGCTTGCTTGGAAGAAGGAGCTCGGGCGAGACTTCGAGCTTCCTGGAGTTTAGCTGGACCTTCTGCACAAGATGCTCAAGAAATAAAAGAATTACCTGAAAAAGCGTTGGATAGACTACGCGCTGTTTGGTAAGCAATAAACTTATTAATTGATTTATTTTGAGATAATCATGAAGTTTCTTAGGAAAAAACTAAAGAATGGGATGACAGTCATAATGGAGAAGAGGGAATTGCCTGTTGTTTCTGTATCCATTACAAATAGATTTGGAGCGGCATTTGAAGAGTCCAAGATTAAAGGAATAGCGCACGTTATTGAACATATGCTTTTTACAGGGACCAAGACAAGGAGCCATGAAGATATAAGCAGAGAAATTGAGAAGAGAGGAGGAGTTGTTAACGCTTTTACAGCGAATGAAATTACCAGCTTCTTGTTCAAGCTTCCAAGTGAGCATATATTTTCTGGATTGACTATACTTGCCGATATACTTACAGAACCGACTTTTGACAAGGGAAAATTTGAGAAAGAGAAGAAGGTTATTCTTGAGGAGATAAAGATGTATCATGATGATCCTCAAAGAGATGTATATAGGTTAATTGAGGCGGAACTCTTTGACAAGCCATTTGGAGAAGGAATAATCGGCTCTAAAGAAAGTGTTTCTGCTCTGGATAGAGATTTCGTTAAGAATTATTTTATTAGCAATTACAATCCTTCCGATTACATAGTTACTCTTGTTGGAGATGCTGATTTTGATAAAGTTTGCGAGTTTCTTGAAGAGAAGTTTAGCGGAGAAGATAGGAAAGGCAGAAAGATAGAGATTAAAAAGAAAAATGGGGAAAGTGTTGAAGAGAGAGAAGGAATTGACCAAGCTCATTTTATTTTTGCTGTTCATGCTCCTTTGCCTAACGATAAAAATTACATGGCTTTGCAAGTTTTGGATGCATATTTGGCAGAAGGTATGTCTTCTAAACTGTTTTTGAAAATTAGAGAGGAGAAAGGATTGGCTTATGCTGTTAGGAGTTCTTTAAATGCAGAAAAGAATTATTCTTATTATTCAATTTATGCTGGAACCAAGAAAGAGGCTATTCCAGAGATTAAAAAAATAATTTTAGAAGAATTTGAGAAAGTTGAGAATGAGATGAGTGAGAAAGATTTGGAAGAGGCTAAGAATAGGCTTATTGGGCTGCGAAAAGTGTCTTCTGAAGAAAGTATGAGTGTTATGCACTCTCTTATTTATGAAGAGTTAATAGACAAGGCGGAGAATTATTATAATTTTGAGGCAGAAGTAAGGAAAGTTAAATTAAAAGATGTGAAAAGAGCAGCTAAGATAAGCAAATACAGTACTGCTGCTATTGTACCTAAGTGATAACTACTTATAAGTAACTACAATAGTAAGATTTAAATAGCTCTAAAAACCCTAATTTTTATGAAAGTTTACATGGAATCTAAACTCTTACCAGTAGAGAAAGGTGTGGAGATAGAAATACAAAGACATTATTCTGGTGAGAATCATCCCGGTTTAGTATTTGCAAAAGGACTTGGAGGTTCAGCAGGCAGGGATTTACTAGTAGATAGTTTAGCTGACAAATTTGATGTGACTACTTTTAGTCCTAGAGGAAGCGGGTCTTCGCTTGGAGGAGAATTAACAATTGATAATTTACTTGGCGATTTATCCAAAGTTCTTGATAATGTAGCTCAGAGAAAAGGAGATTTACCCTGTGTAATAGGTCATTCTATGAATGGATATGCTTTAAGTCATATTCTTAGTGATGAAAAAAAGACTGTCAGTCGAGCTGTGCTTTTAAGTCCACTTATATCCATGCAAGAACAAATACCTGCTTTTATAACTCCCTTTTTAAAAAGTGCCCTTAAACATAAAAAAGCTATTTTTGGATTTTTAAATGGTTTCCCTTTTTATTTAGATAACATAAGATTAGGAACGCAAGCATTTAATCTGAAAGGAAATTCGCCTTTTTTGGAATCCATATTTAATGCTCGTGTTTCTAATGAAAAGCTAAAAGTACCAACTTATGTAAATCTTTCTGGAAGAACTTGTTTTGGTTTACCAATTAATAATCTGCTAGAACTAAAAAATTCTTGGCAGAATCTTGGAGCAGCAGTTGTAGAAACTTATCCTCAAGTGAATCATCTTTATTCCACTAGTCTTTATTCTGGAGATAAGTTTTACAATATAGCTGGCAAGTTCGGTATAGCTGATAAAGTAAAGAGGTTTCTTTTAAGTTAAATACCTAGAAACTTTTTTATTCACTTATTAAACTGATAAAATCTTTTGCTTGCTTTCCCAAGATTTCTTTTAATTCCTCTTCAGAAGCATTTACTATATTATTTATTGAACTGAATCTTTTTATAAGAGCTTTAGCTTTTACCGGCCCTACATATGGGAATCCTTCTAAAATAAATTGCTTTTGCTCTTCTTTTGTTTTGAAAATACGAGCTTGCCTTAGAGAGATTTCCTTACCTTCTGTTTTTTTAGCTAGCAGATAGAGAAAGCGAGCGGTATCTTTCTCGTCTTTTGTGATGATAAATGGAACTTTGAATTCTGTTACTAATGCTAAGAGGAAGCCGCGAATTGCGTTTTCATGAATGATTAAATCAGAAGAGCCTTCTAATATCAATAAGGACTTGGTAAATTGAAGATTATTAAGCTGTGTGAAGATTCTTTTATTTATTATCGAAGATTGCAAGTCGGATAGAGTTTTCCTTTCTACAATCCAGTTGTTTACTATGTAATCTCCTACTTCCAGATGCTTGAATTCTGCTTCCATTCCTAGTTTCATAAGTTCGGAAGGAACAAGAGAATTCTTCTCTCTACGGTCTACAATTATTTTTAGTTTTCTGGTTTGTTCTTTTCTATTATTCTGGAAGATATTATAAAAAGTCACGGAAAGAGTAGGGCGGTTTTATTAATAAATTTATTCAAAGTCAGACAGACTCTTTTCTGCTTTATGATTGTGCATATCATCTTTTATTTGATGAATGACTCTATGCATCTTCTTTTCTCTTGCTGAAGAGGTGTAGTGGTTTGTTTCATCTCTAGTATCTTTGGTTATCATAATTATAAGCTTTCCTGGAGAAAGACGTGCAGTTCTTCCTGCTCTCTGTATTTTTCTTATTGCAGAAGGAATTGGCTCGTAGAAGATGACTGCATTCACTTCTGGAATATCCAGACCTTCTTCTCCTATTGAAGTAGCGCACAGAACATTAACTTTTCCTTCTTTGAAATCTTCTATTATCTGTTTTTGTTCTTTCTGCGACATACCTCCTGTGCTCTTTTTTGCTTGTCCAATAAAAGTTGAGGCTTTTATGTCTGAAATAAGATTAAGCCTTTTTGATATTGCAGAAGCGGTTTCTCTGAATTGAGAGAAGATTATCACTTTTGCCTTTTTGTTCTCTTTAATCTCATTTTCAATTATACAAGCTATTTCTTCTATTTTTGGATGCTCTATTTTCCTTGCTTGCAAATGCTGCAGAGAAATGAGGGCAGCATTGAATTCTGGAGACTTTACCAAAGTTTGAACGCCTTTACTTTTCTTCTCTTCTGCTTGTTTTATTAAGCCGCGAAGATAATCGTGAAGACCAGATAGAGTTTGAGTTTCCAAAAGTTCAATTGCGTGAGATATTTTTATTGCCTGTGCTGTTAAAGACATTCCTCTTAAGGCGTTAAAGTTTCCTGAAGAAGCCTGCCTTGCCAAATTGTTCTGGAGTTTTAAGAGCATAATCTTATTTCCCGGTCCGAAGAGAAGGTTTCTGCTTCTCAGCTCATTCACTTTCTCATCATATATTCTTCTAAGAAGAACTTTTATTTCCTGGAACTCTGCTGGGAAGGGGACTTCAATCTTCTGGAATTCTCTTTCTTGCATATAAGGCTTTACATCGTCTGAATCGCGAGTTCTTAGTTCAATTGACGAGATATCAAGATTCTTGCAGATTTGCTTTACTGTTTCGGAGTCTGAACCTGGAGAGGCTGTGAGGCCGAGAATTCTTTGATTTTCTGACTGGTTTTTATAGGCTGAAACGACTTTTGTGTAATCATAATTTTTTAAACAGCGGTGAGCTTCATCTACAACTAAAAGAGAAACGTCTTTTAAATTGTAAAGATATTTTTCCAAGTCGTTTGCTATACATTGCGGAGTTGAGAAAATAATCTCTGCTGTGTTCCAGATTTTCTTTCTTTCTCTTGCTTGAACGGAGCCTGTGAAAAGCTGCAAATCTGCAAATAATTCAGGCAAGTTCTTCTTAAAATACAGATAATGCTGCTCTACTAATGGCTTTGTTGGAGCAAGGAAAAGAACTCTTTTTCTAGGGAACAGAGTTATTCTTTCTATTGCTAGAAGAAGCGCAATAAGAGTTTTTCCCAGACCAGTTGGAAGAACAACAAGAGTGTTCTCTCTTTTTGCTGTTTCAAAAATAGACTTTTGATAGTCTCTAGGTATTATATTCGTGATTGACATTGTCAGCAGGAAGTTGACTAATTTCTATCTAAGACCAAGGGCGTAGACTGTGAAAATTGCTGTTATTACTGCTATAGTTATCCAGAGAACTTTTGAACCAAAATATATTTGTGTTCCATCGGACTTTGATATAGGCAACATATTCCAGAAAGCATAGTAAGCGGCCATTTTTGCCAAAGCTTCCAGATTATATGGTATGAAATATACTACAAAAGATAGCAAAAGGACTGAGAGAATGCCCCCTGCACCGATAAGGCCGTTGTGCCATTCTGAAAGCATGGAATAGCTGAAATATCCGAACCTTCTTGCCGCTCTTCTTTTTAGTGCTGTTGCTTCATAAGATAAGAAGATTGAGAACTTGAGGGCGCCAAGAGTAATTAGAGAAACTAAAAGAGGCAGAATTATTCCTGCTGGGACTTCTTTGTCAAAATGATCTTGAGGGCGCCAGCCATATCTTGACCATTTTATTATTCTATGCTCAACCCCTATATCTATCATCTCTGCCATTAACTTTTTTCCTCCTATTGCTACAATAATTATTATTGCCGAGAAGAGGAATGATTGAGGAAGAAGAGACCATTGTCCGTGGATTATGGAAGAGAAAGAGATGACTACGCCAAAAACAATAATTGCTGCAACAATATTCATTAATTCATTTAGTTTCATGATATTTTTAGCGAAAAGGATTTATATAAACATTGCGGGGATGCTGTAAAGCAGAAAAAGAAATATATTTTACAAAAACATAAAGTATAAAAAGGCGCGCCTATACAAAAATGAATGCTTAGAATAAAAAAGATTAGTGAAGTTATAGGAAAGAAGGTATTTACCGCTGAAGGAGACTTATTTGGGCAGGTTGAGGAAGTAAGTTTAGTTGATAATAAGATTGAAGGATGGAGAATAAGAGTTGGTTCAAACTTGATGGAAAGCATTGGCGGTGCAAGGGGAGTTATAATACCTCATCAATTTGTAAAAGCTATCGGCGATGTAATGGTTATAACAAAAGCTTCTTTGCCTGTCAGAGAGGAATCTGAAATGGGAAGCGAGGATATGAGGACTGAAGATTCTGCCGAAGCTTTGATGTAATTTGACATAATGTTTATATACTCTTTTTCTTTCTATTATTGATGAAGAGTGGTGTTTTTTCTTGGAAGAATTGTGCGATTGCTATTCTTGTTGTTGCGGTGATTGTGTTGAGTGTTCTTTATGCGCAGA
>CAZDJT010000014.1:0-2847 GCA_964505875.1 Candidatus Woesearchaeota archaeon
GGTAATGAGAGCATATTAATAGTCAAAGAGAAGATGACTCTTAACTTCCTGCATTGTTTTAGAAGCAATGTTTCTTGCTTTCTCAGAGCCTGCTCTTAATATATCTAAGACCTCAGACTCTTTTCCATCCCAATAAGCTCTTTTATCTGCATAACCTTCATAATTTTTTGCTACAGATTGGGCTGCTTCAGTTTTACATTCTGAGCATCCTATTCCTGCAGAAGCGCAAAGCTTGCCTATTTCTATTTCTCTTTCATCTGCAGTATAAGCTTCATGCAAATCGTAGACGCTGCAAAGAGTTGGATTGCCTGGAATATCTCTTCTCTGTCTTGCTGGATCTATAAGCATTTTCTTAACTTTAGAAGTTATGTCTGCTGCAGAATCAGTTGGGCTAATGATATTTCCAGAGCTCTTGCTCATTTTTCTTCCATCCGTTCCAAGAATTCTAGGAGTTAAAGTGTAAAGCTGCTCTGGTTCTGGGAAAACATAACCAAAAGTACTATTGAAAGTTCGTGCAATCTCTCTGGCAAACTCGACATGCGAATCCTGGTCATTTCCTACTGGAACTCCATCTGCTTTATACAATAATATATCGGCTGCCATTAAGACTGGATATCCAAGAAAACCATAATTTACACTACTCTTGGCTTTAGCAACTTCTTCTGTAGTTAACTCTCTTTCTGGATCGGTTATTCCTAAAACAGTTTTAAGATGTCCTTTAAAGTCCGGCAACCTTTCTAATCTAGGAAGTCCAGCCAGCATAGATAATATTAAGTGCAGCTCTGCGTGTTGAGGAACTTGAGATTGAATGAAAAGATTTGATTTATTTGGGTCTATTCCGTAAGCTAGCCAGTCTTTTACCATCTCAATAGTGTCTCTTCTTATATTCTTTGTATTTTTCTCCGTAGTTAACGCGTGCCAATCAGCAACGAAGAAATTAGAATCATATTTGTTTTGAAGATCCAGCCAATTATCTAATGCTCCTACCATGTTCCCAATATGCAGTCTTCCTGTGGGGCGCATTCCGCTTAAGACTCTGGTTACCATAAAAATTTGATAATTCGAGTGTTTAAAATACTTTCTATTTTATCTAATAATTCCTTACAGCTTCAATCAGCTTCCTCTCTGGCTGAGCGTCTTTTCTTCCCGTAAACTGCTGGAGAAGAATAGCTTCTGCCGATTTTCTCTGCCTTTTATCAAAATATAATTCTTGCAGTTTGTCTAAACCGCTTCTAACAAATTCAAGTCCAACTTCTTTCATTGTCTCAATACCTGTAATTTGAGAGAAAGTCTGGAAAGTGTCGTGAGAGTGTTCTGCAAGGAAGAAAGACTTCAGGCAAAGAGAGTCAAGATAAGTCTGTGCCGAAGCTTCTGAGTGAGATTTAAGAGAATGATAGAAATTTATCTGCCTTCCCGTGTTTCTTCTTGTTTCTTTATCTCCTTCTTTAGAGACTGTATTAACTCCTTTTAGCAAGTTTTGCCTTTCGCTATTAGAAAATATGAGAGCAGAATGATTTTCATCTCTTTTTATCCTATATAAGACACTTAACAAAAGCTCTTGTTTCGCATCAGGTGCCAAATCTCTATAAAAAGGAAGAAATTCCATATTTCCCCCTCTTATTCTTAATACTGGAATCCTTTGATAATTGTAGCCTGTTCTTTTATATATTAATCCTGCTTCTTCTCTTCCTGTTGAATTGCTTCTCTGTGTAAAAGTTTGAAGATAATAAGGAGCAAGTAGAGAGTGAGGTTCTGAAGAAATATATTCAAAACTTAACTCTCCTTTCTCAAAGTTCCTGCCTTGCAGAGCTTCAATTTCCCCTTCTCCTGTGCTTTCTCTTGTTAGTAATTCTAACTTACCAATAGAGTCGAATACTGAACGGCGCCTCAAAGAGTTTATTCTATCAAATGCAAGTGCTGGATCAATCTCAAATGCGCTTTCTGAGATAACTTTTCCAGATTTATCAACCAATTTCTCTCCTCTAAGCTGAACTGAGCTGACTTGATTCCAATCAAGCATTAGAAAATGATTTTTCTCTGGAACTAAAACAACTGCATGATTCATCCCTCTTCCTTTAAAATTCTCTGTGTGAAGAAAAACTGGAAGAAGATTAAGAGAAAGAGAAGACAGCCAATTTGCAAGCACCTGCTCTCCGCAATATCTTTGCATATTTATCTCTGAAGGCCACCTTATTGCCTTACCAGAAAGAATTGACTCTTCACATCCATAGCTTTTAGCGTTAAATAAACTAGATACTTTTAAAAGAACATCATTGAGAGAAGAAGATTTTAATTCTGGAACCATTGGAGAGAGCTGATGAGACAAAAAATCTATCTCTCTTGATGGCAATCTCTTTTCTAATATTCCGGAAAAATTCAGTTCTAATTTTCTTGCCATTTTATTTTCATTATCCTTAAAAATATTCAAAAGCGCTTGGAGGAGGAGCACCAGGTTTTCCTTTTGTTGCTTTATCTCTTTCTGAGCTTGAATTTTTCCCAGTATGCTCAGATGCCCAATCTATTCCCTCAACTAAATTAGCCCTTATAAGATTTGTTCTGACACTTGCTTTTGTGTTGCCAGTCTTAGCAGCAATCTCATTCGGCTCATATCCATCTAAAAATAATTTAATATATTCACGAGTTCTTGCAACATGGTCATCTCTTAGAGAAAGCATTGTGTAATGTGATGTGAATATTACCTTTCCATTTAGCAATATTGAGTTTCCATCTGGGCTTGTTCTTATTTCATAATTCTTTTCTCTAGGTTCTCTGCCTTCGTTTGAAATTGCTCTTGAAGATGCTGTTGAGCTTACTATATTCAATAATTTTCTAGAAGAAGGCATATTT
>CAZDJT010000014.1:2947-5811 GCA_964505875.1 Candidatus Woesearchaeota archaeon
TTACATTTTTGTAGAAAACTCCAGTTTCTTCAACTATCTCAGGAAAACTTTTTCCGTCAATAGCGAGCTGATAAATTGCTGATAACTTTTCTGGAGATAAGAAAGGAGATTTCTTTCCGCTATTTCCTCTTCCGCTCATCTTTACATAAAGTTCAATTTTATTACCTTTAGGCATAGTTATGTAAGCTTTTCCCCCTTCTATCTTAACGTTGGGTGTTGGAATTGCTGCTAATCTTGGTCTTAGTTCTGATGCTTCTTTGTCTTCTCTTTCTTCTTCAAGTATCTCTTCCAATTCCTCACTTATAAAACCAGCTAATTCAAGTCCTCTGTTTACTCCTAAAGGTCTTAATCCTGCAATCAGCCCTATTTCTATCAGATTTTTTCCTGCGAAATACTCTTCATAAACTATTGCTAGTTTTTGAGGTTTTATAAGAAAAGCATCTTTCTTTCCATGCCTGTTGGTTCTTGGTACATCTATATACTTTACTTTCCCGTCTGGCATTGTAAGGCGGAGAGTTCTATCTTTTATTTCTACATGCTTGGTTAAGAAAGTGTAGCCATCATTGCTTTTAGGCAATTTAGCCGGCAGAGATACAGAACTTGATAAAGCATGAGATAATCTCTTCTCTAAATCTAAAGGAACAGAAACGACTGATGCTCTTTCTTCCGTTGCAAAAGAGACCTTGGCTCCAGAGAGATAACTTTCTAACAATTCAAACTCTTCAGTATTGACTCCTGTGCTTAATATCTCTTTTCTTGTAAAATTACCCATATCTCTCAATAAATTTATACTGAACTTTCTCCTGATTCTTACAAAAGTCTCAGCAAGTTTTCCTTTTTCTGACGTATCCTCATCGTTTAACCTTAAGATTACATCGTTTATATGATCTGAGCTACTTGGCATCAAAATACTTCATTATTGCGGGTTTTAAATATTATTGTTATAGATTTTCCTTTAGTTTAAAGAGCGAATAAGAAAGGTTTAAATAGCTATTTTTTGAGCTCAGTGAGGAAAGAGTGAATTTTATAAAATGAATACAAGAGCATACGCTGGAGAAGAGAATGTAGAGGAGCTAGATTTTTCTAGAATGAATTTGTTGCAGAAAGCAAAGTTGTTTGATGAAAGACCCCACTTAGTAACGCCGATATTATTTATTAGATATCCTTCTGCAACCAATAATCTGCTTCATATGCTACCGGGAGGATATAGAAGAGGTCCCGAGTTAATTGAAGCCTTCCAAGATTTTAGACTTAATGAAGTTGAGAATTTTCATGGTTTGCACAGCGATAAATTCAGAAGTCTACCATCGTATCTTGAATTCTTTGATCATATTGACGAAGCCCTGAAGGGAGAAGGAATATGCCTTGATGAAACTAGAAAAATTGTAACTGGGTTTAATGAAGCTAGAAAAAAAGGAGAGTCGCATCCAGTTCCTGCCGAGCTTTTATCTAGAACTTTTCATGCTTTGAAGAGAGCTGGATTCAACTATTATGATTTTGCCCACTAATAAAAAGAAAGATTTAAATAGCCCATAAATTAGAAACTAATACTTTAAACATTTAACAGACAAAAAAAATGGCAAAACAAAAACCAACATTGAACGTCGTTTTCGTAGGTCACGTTGACCACGGGAAGAGCACAACTATAGGCAGGCTTATGTTTGACTCCGGAAAAGTTAGCCTTGAAGAAATGGAAAAGCTTAAGGCAGAGGCTCAGAAGCATGGAAAAGCAGGTTTTGAATTCGCATTCGTTATGGATAAGTTCAAAGAGGAAAGAGAAAGAGGAGTAACTATTGACTTATCTTATCAGAAACTTTTAACTAACAAGTATGAAGTTACAATTATTGACGCTCCTGGTCACAAAGACTTCGTTAAGAACATGATTACTGGAGCTTCGCAAGCAGACGTTGCTTTCTTGACAATTTCAGCTAAAGATGGAGTTCAGCCTCAGACTAAAGAACACGTTTGGCTTCTAAGAACAATGGGTGTTGGACAAGTTGCTGTTAATATAAACAAGATGGACGCTGTTGATTACAAAGAAGATGCTTTCAATAAGGCGAAGGTAGATGTTTCTGCTGTTCTTAAAATAGCCGGATATAAACTTGAAGGAATAACTTTCCTTGCTATCTCTGGTTTCAAGGGCGATAATGTTGCTAAGAAATCAACAAACATGCCTTGGTATAAGGGTCCTACAGTTCTTGAGCAGTTAGATCTTTTCGCTCAACCTGAAAAGCCAACAAACTTACCTCTTAGAATGCCTTTACAAGACGTTTATGAAATAACAGGAATAGGAACTGTTCCAGTTGGAAAGATTGAGACAGGAATACTTAAGATTGGACAGAAAGTTTTGATTTTACCTGGAAGATCTGGTAAAGGAGTAGAAGGAGAAGTAAGAAGCATTGAA
Source organism: Candidatus Woesearchaeota archaeon (assembly GCA_964505875.1). Taxonomy (GTDB): domain Archaea; phylum Nanobdellota; class Nanobdellia; order Pacearchaeales; family GW2011-AR1; genus CAZDJT01. The sequence goes on from CAZDJT010000014.1 coordinate 5,352, forward strand.
ATGCATCATGAACAATTGACTCAGGCAGAAGCTGGAGACAACGTTGGATGTAACATCAGAGGCGTTGGAAAGAAAGATGTTGCTAGAGGAGATGTAGTTTGCGACGCTACAAAGCCAGCAACAATCGCAGAAGAGTTCGTTGCGCAAGTTGCAGTTATATCACACCCAACAGTTATTGCTAAGGGATATACGCCAGTTTTCCACGTTCACACTGCACAAGTTCCATGCCAGTTCATTGAGCTTATAGAAAAGACAAGCCCAGATGGAGTTACAGCAAAGAATCCGGACTTTTTGAAGAATGGAGATGTTGCTAAAGTTAGACTTAAACCTATTGGAAACTTAGTTTTGGAAACACAAGCTACAAATCCACACATGGCTCGTTTCGCTATCAGAGATGCTGGAGCAACCGTAGCTGCTGGTGTCTGCATTGAAGTTAAGGCTAAGAAACTTTAAATTATCT
>CAZDJT010000014.1:5911-8978 GCA_964505875.1 Candidatus Woesearchaeota archaeon
TTATCTGCATCAACTTCAATTAAATCTCCATCTTTAAAAACTTCTGTAGCATATTTTGTTCCAACAATACATGGAATTTTGAATTCTCTGCTTACCAAAGCTGCGTGAGACATTAATCCTCCTTCGTCAGTTACTATGGCTGATGCTTTTTTTATTGCGGACATTAATTCTGGACCAGTTGTATCTGAGACAAGTATGTCTCCTTTTTCCATCTTGCTAAAATCAAGTTTCTCAGGATTTAGTGAAGAGTGAAATATCTTTGCCTTACCTTTGACATATCCTCTTGAAGCGCATTTTCCAGATAGTTGATTTTTAGGCATCTCTTTGGCTAAGTCTATTATCTTTTTCTGTGCTTCTTCGCCTTCTAAAATATCTATCTTCTTTAAAATCTTATCCCAAGTAACGCAAGAAAATAAATTCCTTATAGTCGTGTCTCTGATTGATTTTCCCTCTAAGAAAGATATTACTTCATCAAAAGTCATACATAAAGAATCTTCTCTACCTGTTTCTAATACTAACTTTTGACATATAACACTTAAAATAGAATTATTTCCTATAAATACTGGATTTATCATCTCTCTAAGCTCGAATTTTAGTTTGGACATTATTCTAACAGACTCTGCCAGTTTTATCTTATCATCTGGCCAAGAAGACAAATCAAAATCTTTAGACAGAACTTCATCTAAATTGTATTTATCTTTGCAAAACTTCTCTAACTCCTCTTCTATCTTTCTGAAATAGAAATTTTCAGTTTTTTGATAATAATATATCGATTTTCCGGCAACTATAAAGAAGTTTTTAAGAAAATTTATAAAATCTTCTCTTGGTAGTTTAAATATATCTATTTTTCCTAAATTTAGAGCTGTATTAATTGCTTCTTTTGCATCTTTCTCGAACTTGATTAGACTCTCACCTTTTATTATGTCATTGTATCGAGCTTGGCTTTCTTTTTTTACTGTTTCTTCTGGAAGATATAAATCAAAACTTCCTTCCTGAAGCGTCATTAATGCATCAAGATAATTATAACCTGACTTGAAAAGAAGATCAATTATAATTATGTTTGAATATGGCAACTTAAATATGGGCTCGTAATTCATCTCTCTATTATATATTAGTTGTATAAAAAGTTAACTAGAATTAAGAAGAAGTTAAAGCCGCGACCATATCAGAACAGAAGAGAGAAAGAGAGGAAATCATTTTATCTAAGTTACCTATATTGCCTTCCACGATGTTGCATAAAGCAGAGCCAGAAATAGCTCCGTCTGCGCCGTAGCTCATTACTTCTTTAACATGCTCTGGCTTTGAGATACCGAAGCCGACGTAAACTGGAATGGAGAAATATTTCTTTGTTTTTTGAATCAGAGAAGAGAGAGATTGTTCCATTGTTGTTCGGACTCCGGTAGTTCCGAGAAGAGAGACAAGATATACATAACCTCCGTAAAGAGAAGAGAGTTTCTTCATTCTATCTTCATCTGTTGTTGGAGAGACTATGCAGATTTGTGAAATTCCATATTTCTTTGCTATTTCCATGAAAGGAGCGGATTCTTCAAGAGGAATATCTGGACAGAGAATTGCTTCTATTTCCAGCTCTTTACAAGTTTTATAAAAATTTTCAAGACCGTATTGAAGAACGAGATTTGCACTTACTAACAAGCTGATTGGAATCTTTGAATAAGCTCTGATTTCCCTGAGGACAGAAAAACTCTTTTCTGTTGTTATTCCATTTCCTAGAGCCCGATTATTTGCTTTTTGAATTGTCGGCCCATCTGCTATTGGATCGGAGAAGGCAAAACCTAATTCTAATGCTCCTGCTCCGCTATCAACTAAAGATTTTATTAATTGAACTGAAGAAGAATAGTCTGGGTCACCAATTACCAAGAAAGGGACAAAGACATTTTTTTTAAAGTTCATGCTTCATCTCCATTACCTGTCCGACATCTTTATCTCCTCTGCCAGAAAGATTGACTAGAACGCAGTCAGAAGACTTGAAATCTTTCTTATTTTTAAGGATGTAAGCAATTGCGTGGGCAGACTCTAGAGCAGGGAGAATGCCTTCTGTTCTTGATAAATAACTGAAGGCGGATAGGGCTTCGTCATCAGTTATTCCTGAATATTTTACTCTTCCTGAACTGTGGAGAAAACTGTGAACTGGACCAACACCGGGATAATCCAATCCGGCAGAGATGCTGTGTGCTTCTGTAATCTGGCCTTCTTTGTCTTGAAGAACGAAGGATTTGCTTCCTTGGAAGATTCCAACGCGGCCTTTTGTTAGCGTCATTCCGTGCTTACCATCTTTTCCTGCGGCTTCTACTCCAATAAGTTTTACATCATCTTTAAGAAAAGCATCAAAGATTCCTATTGAGTTTGAACCTCCGCCAACACAAGCAACTACGGCAGTAGGAAGGCGGCCTGTTGCTTTCAGCATCTGCTCTCTTGCTTCCTGCCCTATTACTTTTTGAAATTCCTGAACTATCATTGGATAAGGATGAGGCCCTACAACACTACCTATAAGATAATAAGTTGTTCTTACATTAGCAAGAAAATATCTTAGGGCTTCATTGACTGCGTCTTTCAAAGATTTGCTTCCTGCATTTACTGGAATTACTTCTGCTCCAAATAATTTCATCCTGTAAACATTCAGCTTCTGACGCTCAATGTCTTTTGCTCCCATGAATATCTTTACTGGAATCTTGAGAAGAGCGCCAACAACTGCCGTTGCAACTCCGTGCTGGCCTGCTCCAGTTTCTGCAATTATTTCCTTCTTCCCCATATATTTTGCAAGCAGAGCCTGTCCAAGAGCATTGTTTATCTTGTGAGCGCCCGTGTGAAGAAGGTCTTCTCTTTTCAAATAAACTGCAAAGCCAAGGTCTTGAGACATGTTCTTTGCATGATAGAGAATTGTTGGCCTTCCAGCAAAATTCTTAAGCAGCTCTCTCAGTTCTATCTTAAACTTTTCAGAAGAAGCATGTTCAACATAAGCTTTTTCAAGCTCTTCCATTGCTGGAATCATCATTTCAGGGACAAAGACTCCGCCAAAATCTCCGAAGTAAGAAGGGAGTCTCATTAT
>CAZDJT010000014.1:9078-10310 GCA_964505875.1 Candidatus Woesearchaeota archaeon
TTGGATCTGTAGTGGTTATCATTGAGGTGCCAGAAGGCATTCTTAATCTTAAGACGTTCTCTGGTTTTAAGTCGGTTCCATACAAAGTTACACGATATACACAAAAATAAAAATCTTCTTGTTCTAATTCATTTAACACATTATCTAGTTCTGCCTTGGGTAAACGACCAATATAATAAAAAGTAAATCCATCGCGAGGGTCATTTATTTTTGAATAATCTCCTTTGTGAACTCGCGTTCCGAAATGATCTCTGACTCTTCTTGCTAGATTTCTATCTGCAGTCACAAGATTAACTCTTGGTTCAAGAAAGTCTACCATTGTAGAGTGTAGAAAAGATGATTTAATAAGTATTTTGCTTCTTCTTTGTGTTGAGAAAACACAATAAAACTTATAAATAACTTGATACTGCTGAATTGATGGAAAAGAGGTCTATGGATATAAAAGAGAGCAGCGTTACGAGGAGAGATGTGGAAGCAAGATTGGCGGTTGTTGGAGATTATGTTAAGATGGATTATCTGCAGGCTTGCCTGAAAAAGCCCCTTGATTTTGACACGAAAAGGTTTGTTCTGGTGAAATTGTCTGAAGTTTATGAAGCAAGGAAAATGTTTCTGGAAGCAGGAAAGATGATAAGAATTGCTGCTGATATAAATACAACATTTGATGGCAAAATAAAAGATTTCGTAAAATCAATGGAACTTCTTGTTAAAGGAGGAAACTTTGATGAGGCGGATATTTCCTTCAACAAAGCTCTTGCTATGGCTAATGAAAGGCAAAAATTGGAGATAAAGATAAAGAGAAAAGATATGCTGAAAAGACAAGCAGATGAATATATGAAGAAAGATAGAAGAAAGAATGCTATGGATGTTTATGAGAAAATGCAGGAAATAGACTTGACGGCACAGGAGAAGAAAGATGTTAGAGATAAGCTGCTTTATTTGTATGAGAAGCTGGGAAAGATAAAAGATTATATGAATTTAAAGAATAATGTTAATTCTGTTGGAATAAAGACAGTTGAACAGAAAGAAAAAAGGCTTAGCTTTCATGAGAGAATAAGAAATCTTGAGAGATTTGAAGATGGAAAAGATTCCGCACAGAGCTTGATTGACTTCGGATAAGTATATTTATTTGTTAAATGAGGAAATTATAAGAGATTAAAAAATAAAAGGAGCTTAATTATCATGCAAACTAATTTAATATATTATTCCAAATAATTATTTATTTTCTCACTGTT
>CAZDJT010000015.1:0-9881 GCA_964505875.1 Candidatus Woesearchaeota archaeon
TTTTCTCATTTACTGTGTAATATATCTGGTCTAATCCTGTCCAAGATGTAAACCATCCTGCTGGTTCAAGAACAATTATTATAAAATGCATGAGAAAACTGGAAGCTTGGAGAGATGAGATGAACGCTGCAAGACTTATCATAAGTATTCCTGCAATTCCCATCAAAATACCTCTATTTTTTGTTTTCTTTATTTCCACAGCAAGGAGCTCGTAATGTTTCTTGAAATGTTCTCTCAAACGTTTTTTTATTAATGCTTCATCTTCCCACTTTCTTTTCTCTTTTGGTATTGCAAACTTTAGAGTTATAGTGCCGCTTTCTTTATCAGCGCTTGCTTTTCTTGCTTCAAAGAGAAAGTCATCAGACATAGCTCTTTGCGAATAGGGGCGCGGATCAAAGTCAGAGAAGATGTCATCATAAGTATTTATCTTCAGCCTTATTTCAGAATCGTCCGTTTTTATTTTCTTATCTTCATCCATGTTTAACGTCTAATTTTATGAAATGGTTATTTATATTACTTCTTAATTTCTTCCTTCTTAATCTCATAAGATAAACTTTCTTTGCTATATAACTTAATAAAGCTATAGATATTATGACGAAGATTCCTGTTTGAAGAGCGCCTTTATTTTCATCTGAGATTGCAAGACCGGTAAGATTTGCCTCTGAAAGATAAATTGTTTTATTTAGAATTATATTTGATTTTTCTGATATGATATTCATATTAAAGATAAAATTGCCGTAAGAATATTTAGCTAGAGGAATTCTTATTATATATGGATTATTCTGTGAAGCTGAGAGAATTACTGCCTGGCTGCTCTTGGAAAGAGTGTAATTTTCTGAATCTTGCAGATAGTAAGAGATCTTTGCTTCTCTATTGTTATTTGATAAATCCTGGATAAAGTAATTAACTAAAAGAATGTTGCCCTCTCTACTGTATTTGTATATCTGAGCTGACAAGTCGCCTTTTTCACTAAAGATTATTGGATTTTCAATTGGATCAATTATAACGAAGCCAGTTGTGCTCTTTAAACTTGATATATGAACAATTCCTAAGATAGTTGTCATAGCCAGCAATATTGTGAAAAAAGCCAGCACCTTCTTTTTTATCATAAATAAGAGAGGATTTGAATTCTTATAAAGCTTACTTCGGAACCTATTTAAATAAAATTTTCCACATATTTATATGAACAAAGTGAGCATAACTTTCTTGGGAACGGGGAATGCAATCCCTACTAAACTGAGGAACCACAGTGCAATATTTTTAAGCTATGAAAATGAGAATATGCTTTTTGATTGCGGTGAAGGGACACAGAGGCAGTTCAGGTTTGCCGAGCTTAGTCCAGCGAAAATTACTAGGATATTTATAACTCATTGGCATGGAGATCATATTCTCGGACTTCCAGGTCTTCTGCAGACGTTGGCTATGTCTGGATATACAAAGACTTTGCAGATATATGGGCCTAGAGGTACAAAGAACTTTATGGCTGCTATACAGAAATTGATGATAGATTTTAGGATAAGTGTAAATATTCATGAAGTTGTTTCAGGAGTGTGCGTTGATGAGAAAGACTTTTGCGTGGTCGCAGAGCAGATGGAGCATGGAATAAATACTGTTGCCTACTCTTTTATTGTTAAAGATAAACTTAGGCTGGATAAAAAGAAAATAGAAAAAATGGGCGTTCCAAATTCTCCTATTTTGGGCAAGCTACAAGCAGGAGAAGATATAAATTTTGAAGGCAAGAAGATAAAGTCCAAGAATGTTACTTATTTGGAGAAGGGAAAGAAAGTTACAATTATATTGGATACTAAGTATAATGAAAATGCTGTGAAGTTAGCGAAAGATTCTAATTTGCTTATTATTGAATCTTCTTTCTCCTCAAAAGATAAGGAGAAAGCGGAAGAATATGAGCATCTAACTGCAGAAGATGCTGCAAAAATAGGAAAGAAGGCTAAAGTGGAGAAAATTATTCTTACCCACATATCACAGAGATATGAACATAAACTTGAGATTATTGAAGCAGAAGCGAAGAAGATTTTTAAGAATACGCACATAGTAAAAGATTTTGATAAAATAGAGATTTAGTAAGATATATTAATATTTAAATCTGTTTTTTTGAATGAGCCTTTTTTGCTCTTATGCTGACGGAAAAGAAAGATGAAGAGGAGATAATTTCTACACTGCACAAGAGATTAAGAGCAATGGATAAAACTAATAATATAACTCTTGTCAATATAATTCCATTTTTAGAGTATATAGATTAAGATATAATTACTATTTCTTCAAAGAAGTTGAAGCAGGCGATATGAATATGATTGTATCTCCTCTTAAGAATGTTAAACCAATACTTTTCTTTACTGTCCCATCTTGAACTTCTTTTGCATTGTCCAACACGACATTTATATGAATATCAAATGCAGCTAGAGTTCCTACGAATTGCTTATCCCCTTTTAACTGAACAAGGACTTCTTTTCCTTTAGACGCGTTAAGGAGGTCAAGAGGCCTCTCAATACCATTTACCATATCTGCTTTCGTCTTAAAGGATATTTAAACCTATCGGAGCAATAATGATTACTATTCAGAAATAAACTTCTTTAATGTAAAAAGATTTATTTAGGCGAGTTAATATAACTATCTGATGGAAAACAATTATCGATTACCAGAGTTTGTTAGACCTATAAGATATGATCTATTTTTTGAACCAAATCTTAAAGATTTTACTTTCAAGGGAAAAGAGAAGATAGAAGTGGAATGGGATAAAGAAATAAAAGAAATTGTTCTTCATTCTTCTGATTTAAATATAGATTCTGTTAATTTTATTATCGGCAAGGATAAATTTAGAGCTAAGATAAAGACTAATAAGAAAGAAGAGAGAATAGTTATTAAATTTGAGAAGAAATTTGAAAAAGGGAAGGGGATAGTTGAGATTGATTTCTCTGGGAAGCTGAATGATGATCTTGCTGGCTTTTACAGAAGCAAATATAAAGATGAGAAAGGGAAAGATAAATACCTGGCAACAACACAGTTTGAAGCTCCTTATGCTCGCAAAGCTTTTCCGTGCTTTGATGAGCCTGATAAGAAGGCAAAGTTCTCAGTTTCTTTGAAAGTTGATGAGTGTTTTGATGTTTTATCTAATATGCCTATAATTGAAGATAAAAAAGATGATGGAAAGAAGATAGTTAAGTTTCAGGACACACCGAGAATGTCAACTTATCTGCTTTACATGGCTGTTGGAGAGTTTGATTTTATTAAAGACAAACTGGGCGATAGGGAGATCAGAGTTGTTGCAGTAAGAGGGAAGGCAGAGCAGGGAAGATTTGCCTTAGATTTGACGAAGAAGTTTTTAGATTATTTTGAGAAGTATTCTGGAGTTAAGTATCCTCTGCCTAAGCTGGACATGATTGCGATTCCAGATTTTGCAGCTGGAGCTATGGAGAATTGGGGAGCTATTACTTTTAGAGAGATACTTCTGCTTTTTGATGAGAAGAACACTTCTACTAGGACAAAGAAGAGAATGGCTGAAGTTATAGCGCATGAACTTTGGCATCAATGGTCTGGGAACTTAGTTACAATGGAATGGTGGGATGATTTGTGGCTCAATGAGAGTTTTGCTACTTATATGGCTTTTAAGGCTGTCGACCATTATTTCCCAGAGTGGAAGATGTGGGAAGATTTTTACAGCAATGAGACTATTAGAGCGTTGAATGATGATATGCTGGAGAGCACACACGCTATTGCAGTTCATGTTAAAAGTCCAAACGAGATAGAAGAGATTTTTGATGCTATAAGCTACAGCAAAGGAGGGAGTGTGCTGAGAATGATTGACAGTTATTTGGGAAATGAAGACTTTAGAAAAGGCGTTTCTAATTATCTCAATAAGTATTCTTATCAGAATGCTGTTGCCAGCGATTTGTGGCAGAGTTTGGCTGAAGTTTCTGACAAGCCGATAAAGAAAATTATGGAAAGCTGGCTCAAACAAGAGGGATATCCAATTATTGATGTTGCTTTGGAAGATAAGAGAGTTGTTTTGAAACAAAGGCGATTTGTTAGAAATGCTGAAGATAATAAGCAGGCATGGACTATTCCTCTTCTTTACAGTTTTGAAGGAAAATCAGAAGGAGATATAATGGAAAATAAGAAACATGAACTGGATATCAGCGGAGAAGATTTTATGATTAATCCTGGGCAGGAAGGTTTTTACAGAGTTAATTATGATTCTAACTCTTTAAGCAGATTGAGTAAAGGAATTCTTTCTGGAAAGATTGATAGAATTGATAGATTTGCACTTCAGAATAATGCTTTTTATTCATCTTTAATTGGCGAAGAGGGAGTAGATAGATATCTCAACTTGCTTTCTTCATATTCTGAAGAAGATAGTTTTTTGGTTCTTGAAGATATATATATCAATCTAAGAAAGATTTATTTTGTCTTCTCTGAGAGCGGAAAATGGGAGAAGATATGGGATAAGTTCAAGGTAAGATTTAAAGAACCATTTTTAAGAAATTTAAAGAGATTAGGATGGGATGCTAAGAGGGGAGAAAGCCAGGAAGATTCTCTGCTTAGAGGTTTATGCATTAGCTTTCTTGGTTTTACTGAGGATAAAGAGACAGTGACTAAAGCTTTGGAAATATTTAACGATGAGAAAAGAAGGGAAAAGATAAATCCCGATATAAGAGGAGCAATTTATGGAATTGCTGCTGGGAACGGAGATGAGAGAACTTACAAGAAAATGAAAGAACTTTATATGAGGGCGGAGAGTCCAGAAGAGAAAGTAAAACTTTTGGGAGCTTTATCAAGATTTAGAGAGGAAAGTATAATTGAGACGTATCTTGACTTTTGCTTGACAGATAAAGTAAGGATACAGGATTTGAGAAGTGCTTTTCCTTCTGTTTCTTCTAATATCTATTCTAGAGGGGTTTTCTTTAAATGGGTAAAAGATAACTGGAAGAAGCTGGAGAAATTGAAAAAGACACATTTTGTTTTTATGGGATTCTTAGAGTCGCTGATAGAGCTTTATATTGGCAAAGATACAAACAGAGAGATAAAGGATTTTATTGATTCAAAGAATACTGGATATGAGAAGACCAAAAGAAACTCTTTTGAGTTCGCAGATATCAACATACAATGGCTTGATAAGAATGAAAGCAAGCTGGCGGAGTTTTTTTCTTAAATGATTGGTTCTTTTTGCTGAAATAAAAAGATATTTAAAGCGACTTTTTTGTATCATAATATGGATAGAGGAAGAAAAGTCAGCGGAGGAAGGTATCATAGTTTTAGAAAGACCAGAACTCACGAGAGATTGAAGCAAGATAGGCATGTTGTTCTTGGAGAGACTAAAACAAAGACTTTGAGAGTTAAAGCAGGGAAGATGAAGACTATTCTTCTTAAATCAAACAAAGCAAATGTTCTTGTTGAAAAGGGTAAAGTTAAGACTGCTGATATAGTCAACGTAGAAGAAACGCCCCAGAATAAATTCCTTGCAAGACAGAATAGACTTATGAAAGGCGCTTTGATTGAAACTTCACTTGGAAAAGCAAGAATCACCAATAGGCCGAGCCAAGAAGGGCAAGTTAATGCTATTCTTTTGAAATAAAAACTTCCGACGGTAATTTTCTGTTTAGTAGAAAGGTTTAAATAGTCTCCTCACACTACCTTTTTTAATCCTTTTCATTTAAATAAATATTATGAGTTACGTTAAAAGATGCCCTGAGTGTCAAAGTGTAAATCTTACTTATGACGACCAGAAAGGCGAGATTATATGCAATGATTGTGGCCTTATAGTTGAAGAGAAGATGGTAGATACTGGACAGGACTTAGGCGGTCAGTTTGATAAGACCGATAAGAAGGGCAGAGGCGGAGCACCTATTTCTATGCAGAAATTTGACAAGGGATTGACGACAAATGTTGGAGAGATATCTGATATTTACAAATTGGAAGCGGGACAGACAAGAAAGTTTCTTAGATTGAAGAAATGGCAAGAAAGAGTTTCCACTTCTATTGAGAGAAACTTGAGATTGGCTATGGCTGAACTTAGAAGAGTTGCCAGTTTCTTGAGTTTGCCTTCTGTAGTTAGAGATGAGGCTTCTAGAGTTTATAATTTCGTTTTGCAGAGAGGATTAGTAAGAGGAAGAAGCATGGAATCTGTTATTGCTGCTTGTATTTATGCCGCCTGCCGTTCATATAATATTCCGAGAACACTTGACGAGATTGCAGCTGCTTCTGATGTTGAGAGAAAAGAAATTGGAAGAACTTACAGATTTATTGTCAGAAAGCTGAAGATAAAAGTAACTCCAAGCTCTCCTAAAGACTATATTTCAAGATTTTCTTCTATTCTACACTTGTCTCCTAAGGCGCAGAATGAAGCATTGAAGATATTAAAGAGAGCAGATATTTCTGAATTGACATCGGGAAGAGGACCAGCAGGCATTGCAGCTGCTTCTTTGTATGTTGCGGCTTTGATGAATGATGAGAAGAAGACTCAGAGAGAAGTTGCTGATGTTGCTGGAATAACAGAAGTTACGATAAGAAATAGATACAAAGAACTTATTGAAAGACTTGAACTGGAAGACAAGCTGAAAGCGAAAGTTGTTGCCGCTGCGGAAAAAGCGGGGAAGTAGTTATCTTACAAGCTAAATCTGTTGTTTTTATCGCTTTCGGTTGTTAATGGTTAATTTTCTAACATTCTTACTGATAAAGAAAGAGCAATAAAGTTTAAATAGGTCTTTCTGAAGGTTGATAGAATGAAGGAAAAGATTGTTATGAGTCTTGGAGGAGCGCTTGTTGTTCCAGGCAAACTTGGTAGAATTGATACGGCTTATTTGAAAGATTTCAGCCAATTTATCAGAGAAAGAGTTGCCAGTTATGATTTTTATATTGTTGTTGGAGGAGGTAGAACAGCTAGAAGATATATTGATGCTGCATCTGAAGTTCTTGGTGAATCAATTCAAGATTGTGATAAAGATTGGCTGGGTATTCACACTACTAGATTAAATGCCCATTTTCTCAGAACTATCTTAAAAGATGTAGCTAGACCTAGAATTATTCAAAATCCAAATATCCCCGTTAATGGAACTCATCCTGTTGTTCTTGGCTCTGGATATCGTCCTGGCAATACTACTGATTGGATTGCTACTAGAATTGCCGTTGTTAATGGAGTAAATACAGTTATTAATCTATCAAATATTGATTATGCATATACTGCTGATCCGAAGAAAAATCCTAATGCAAAACCAATTAGAGAAATTGGCTGGCAAGATTTTAGAGATAAAGTTGTCGGTCATGAGTATATGCCTGGTATGAATGTTCCATTTGATCCTGTTGCAAGTGAAGATGCGCAAGAGAATGATTTGAAAGTTGTAATTGCTAATGGAAGAAATCTGAATAATTTAGCTAATATATTGGAAGGAAGGAAGTACGTTGGAACAACTGTTTCTGACCAGTTTTAATATTTTTATATAAAGAAAGATTTATATATTAGGTAAGATATAACTTACTATGGTAGATATACAGACGACTAAAATGAGTTCAAAGGGGCAGATAGTTATTCCTACAAGTATGAGAAGCAACCTTAAAGAAGGCGATACTTTACTTATTATTAAGGAAAAAGACACTATTTTACTGAAGAAAGCAGATGGATTGGATGAAAAGTTTAAAGAAGATCTTGAATTTGCAAAAAGGACAGAGGAAGCCTATAAAAGACATGAAAGAGGAGATTTCAAGAGGCTGTCTGCAGACAAGTTTCTTGAAGAACTTAAGAAGTGGTAGATGTTATTTATGATAACCATTTTCTCAGAACTATTTCTAAGATAAAAGATAAAGAAGTCCAAAAGAGCATTAAGAATAAAATTAGTAAGATAATTGAGAATCCTGAGATTGGAAAGCCAATGAGAAATGTCAGAAAAGGAACAAGAGGAGTATATATTGGATCAGCTAGATTGGCTTATGAATACAACAAAGAAAGAGATGCTTTAGAATTTCTGGAATTGTATCATAAAGATGAACAGTAATCTTTATATAAATCATATAAAACTATTATGTAAAGATTTAAAACTCCTTTAAATTTAGCTAATTTATGCGGGGATGCCGGAGTGGTCTAACGGGATGGATTTAGGCTCCATTGGCTTAGTGCCTTCCTAGGTTCGAATCCTAGTCCCCGCATTATCTTTATTTAGAAGAAGTGTAAATCTTTGTTCCATCTATTGCGGCGTTGTTAAGATTGCTAAATTCTTGATTTACTTTAACTTTTTCAGAGTCTGGTATTCTATCTAGAGCCAAGACAGTACTAAGCAAGTTTTCTTTTAGGATGAACTTATAGGTTCCGCTTTCTGTTTTTTCTATAGAACCAATCAAACTCAATCCTACAGGATCTGACTTAAAGAAGTTCCATATTGCCTGCCCAGCCGGGTCTAATTTGAGCTTGACTATATATTTTGTTTGCTTGTCGATTTGGACAGTTGTGATAAAGAATCTGGTTTTCTCTCCATTAAGTAAAATATAATTCTCTAGATTTGTAAGTCTTGAAGTTTGTAGAGAATAAGATTTCTGAGCTGGGACATTATTAGTATTATCTATAGGAATTGTTACTATGCTTCCTGTGATTGTTTTTTTCTTAATTAGCATATTTTGTACGTAAGTCATATCTTCTTCCCGATTGAGTAGACCTTTACCATTTATTTCTATATATTCATCTTCCGTTATTATTCCTTGTCCAAATAAAGAATCAACAAACGCTTTGTTTGCTGAGTAAGAGCCAGTCCTCTGTTTTGCTTCTGCTATTGCACTATCTAGAGTATATTTTTCCTTAGCTTGATCTATCAAGAGAGGCAGCGATAGATAGGAAACACCGGCAATCTTATTAAGATGTGATTGTAATTTAATAGAAATCTCTATTATCTTGCCTTCTGTCTTTAGATCTTTTATTGTTTCTTGATTAATTGTGATTAAATTGTCTTTGTATGAACCTATTATTGCTGGTTCTTTAGTGCTTAATATACTGTAAGGAGAGATAGAATAAAGGTATAAATTATCATTTTCAAATACAATTGGCAAGACTTCTCCATAATATGAAAGCCAATACTTTGTTTTAGCTTCTCCAACGCCTGCTTCTAATCCGTATATCTTATTATTAGTCTGAATGTTTGAATTGATGTTTATTTTCTTTCTAGTGCTTATAGTGTTTGTGTTTAAAGGAAGAGGAAGATTATTGTCAGAAGAACCTACAACTAAAGAAGAAATAAGATAAAACTTCTGTGTAAATTCATCTGGTTCAATACTGATTCTTGCTTCTTGAAGCTTAGAATAATAATCTCCTTTACCATATTTTACTAGAGTCTGGTAAGAGCCTGGCAGTAATTGAATTGTGTTTGTATCTGGATTAATAGTTCCAATATTTATATCAGTTTTATCTCTAATTAATATTTTATTGCTACTAATGAATATGTTTGTATCGAGATAAGTGCCTTTATTTAAATCGTAAACTGATATTTGTGCTTCTTTTTGTGGCTGATATCCTCCACTTTCTGTGCCTTGTAGAACTAAAAGCTCATTTTTCTGTTGAGATGTTGCGCTTCCAGAGATTGAATCTTTCTTTGAATCTGGGATGAAGTAAATTCCTTTGTCTGGCAAGATGTAGTTGGATTCAAATATATAGATGGCGTCTTCAAATGATGAAGATAAGAGAGAGGAAATTAAATTATTTTGATAGCTAGTTATTTCATTGATATAGGCATCTTGATTTTCAATTGCTATCCAGTCTAAATTGGCTAACTTAATTTCCCATCTCTCACTTGAATATCTTAAGTAGATACCTGTTTCTGCTGAAGCTTCTGACTGAGTTTGCGCGTTCCTTTTTAAGTTAAAAGCGTTGATGTAAACTTTTGCAATGG
>CAZDJT010000016.1:0-9848 GCA_964505875.1 Candidatus Woesearchaeota archaeon
CAAAGCTTCTGGGATAAACGCAGTTAATCCTTTTTCTTAAGTTGGGGAAAGTTATGAAAGCAACGATTAAAAACCTCTTTCTCTTCATTCTTTTATGAATCTTATTAGTTTAATCTTAGTTGCAGGAGTTCAGAAGAACCGACTGGTGAGTCTTTAAATGAAACATTCTGTTAAAGTCATAGTAATTCTTCTTTCTCTTTTCTTTATCTCTCAGTTAGTCGGTATAGCGGTTATCAGCTCTTATTCTCCAAAGATTGTTCAAGTAACAACTTCAGAAGGCGTATTCTCTAATATAACTTTCTACAATCTTCCTTATGGAACCGAGCCACCGCAAGATACTTCTCCAAAGTATAATCTAATATCAATGGTTATAGCAATCTTCATTGGCGTCGCTCTCGTTCTCTTGCTGATGAAATACAAAGTTGCTCTTTTCCTTCGTTACTGGTTTCTTTTTGTAATAATTATAGCTTTAGCAATAGCGATAAATTCTTTCTTTCTAGGAATGAACAATTCCTCACTCATAGCTTTAGCAATTGCTATCCCTCTCGCAGTAATAAAAGTCTTCAAAAGAAATATAATTGTTCACAATGCTACTGAAGTTCTTATCTATCCAGGAATTGCTGCAATCTTTTCCCCATTGTTTAATGTAACAACAATGTCTATTTTTCTCATAATTATCTCTGCTTATGACATGTATGCTGTCTGGCACGCTGGCTTTATGCAGAAGATGGCAAAGTATCAGATAAACGAAGTTCGCGTCTTCTCAGGATTAATGATTCCTTATATAGGAAAGAAGGAAAGATTGTTAATAGACAAGTTCAAGAAATTAGGTAAATTAAGTCAGTTAAGAAAGAAAATAAAGATTAATATGGCTATTTTAGGAGGAGGAGATATAGTGATGCCTATAATCCTCTCTGGTGTTGTCTTGCGTGCCTTCGGAGTCTGGGCATCGTTAATTGTAGCTATAGGAGCCACTTTAGCTCTTGCCACTCTTTTCTACTTCTCAGAAAAAGGCAAGTTCTATCCAGCCATGCCTTTCATTACCTGCGGTTTGTTCTTGGCTCTATTGGTAATTTATCTGATTACTATTTTCTGATTATAGTGTAACTATACAATAGTAATAAAAGAGAAAGATTTAAATACCCTATTTTTTATCACTAAGACATGATGATAAAGACAGAATTGGTAAAGAGAATAAAGGAATACTTTAATCTTAATATTTATGAAACTAAAGTTTGGCTAGCCTTGCTTTCAAAAGGAATAGCATCAGCTGGAGAAATAGCGGAGCTTTCTGGAGTTCCTAGATCAAGGTCTTATGACGTTCTTGAATCTCTTGAGAAGAGAGGATTTGCAATAACTAAAATTGGTAAGCCAGTCAAGTATATTGCTGTAAAACCAACAGAAGTAATTGAAAAAATGAAGAATGAAACTCTTCATGACGCAAATGAGAAAGTAAAGTCTCTTGTTTCTATGAAAGAAACTTCAGAATATTCAGAACTTGAGCAGCTTCACACAACTGGAATTTCTTTGGTAAAATCAAACGATATTACTGGTTCATTAAAAGGCCGTTCAAACATTCTTGCTAAGATAAGAGAATTGATAGAGAATTCAGAAAAAGAAGCAATCATATGCACTTCAGCGCTTGATTTTGAAGATAAGAGCAGAGTTTTAGCTCCAGCAATTGAGAAGCTTAATAGAAATAACATCAAAGTTAAGATTGCTCTCTCAGGTGAGCCAGAGCATGTTAAGAGATTGAATGCAAAATTCAACATGAAAGCAAAGGCTTTGACATCAACAGCAAGATTCTTCATTGCAGACAAGAAACAAGCTCTTTTGATGATAACACCAGAATCAGCAGATGAGGAAATGGGTATTTGGTTAAGTTCACAGTTCTTCACAGAATCTCTAGCATCAATGGTAGAGAATCATATAAAAACAACTGCTAATTAACTTCTTTTATAATTTTATCAATAATATATATTTTAATTTATAGGTAAATATTTAATAGGAAAATTCTAAGAGAAATAAATTAACATTCAATATTAAAGAAAATCTATAAGATAACTATTTTTTATTCTCTTTCGTGGTCTTTATCTCAATACCCGTTATAGCCATTTCCTTAACTTTCTCTTTCTGCCTCTTAAGCAAAGAAGTTAAGAAATCTGAGGCAGTGAGGGCAGTCCTAATGTCTGCGTATATTCTTCCCGCTTTAACATAAGTATTTTTATTATTCTTTCTGAAAGCAGCAGCATGTTCTTTCATCTTTATCGGAGGCCCAGACTTAATGACTTTCTCTTTCTTTTTCAGAAGATAAAAAGCTTCAGCGCTGTCCGCTCCACCATATATAAAATCCTTAGCAATCAAAGCAAAATGTTTTTTCATTTCTTCAGCCAGATAATCGGCAAACTTCTTCATCTTAGTTCCAGCTATATCTCCTTCTTGCTTTTCCGTGTATAATCTTATTACAATCTTTTCTCTGTCTTTGCCTTCTTTCTCAGAGAACAACTTGCCAGCTTTAGCTGATAAAACAAAGAAATCTTTCTTCTGCTTTGCTAAAAATGACTTTAACGCTTTCTGTAACTTGTTGAAAGTCTCTTGGCTTAATGAAGCAGAAACATTCCTCTCTTTCCAAGTTGGATCAATTATAACTATTGGGCTTTGCAGCTTGCTTTCATTAAGCTCAAAAGGAATGTCTTTTATCTTCTTGAATTTCTTCTCTGAATCAATTATTATTCTATCTTTGGCTTTTGCAATTTCTTTAGCCATTTTCTCAAAAGATCTGTAGTGGCAGATAAGACATTCAATAGCATATCCAGAAAGTCCTTTTATGTAGCTTTCTGCACCATAAACTCTCTGCGATTTGCAGAAAACTTTAGCAAGGATTACCTGTTCTGCAAGCCCTTTGCTTTTTAGCTTATTCTTAATGTATTTAACATGAAAGTAGCTTAAATCAGTAACGTTTCTTGCTTCTTTCGGATTGCTTATTTTAATCACTGGAATAACTTCAAAGGTTATCCCCTTCTTTATTTCATCTTTTATCATAAAATAATCTCTGCTGCCATGAATCTTCTCAAACTTTACTCCAGCAGTTTTCAAAATATCTTCCAGCTTCTTGCTTATCTCTTCATATTTCCAGTCAAATCTGACAAATAAATCTATATCATAATCATCTGACTTAACCATTGTCCCTCTTGCAAAACTTCCTCCAATAAAGACTTCTGCCGCAATCTTCTCTTTCTTTATAGCCTCCTCAATCTTTTTCTTTAGTTTATCAGCTTCTCTTTGCATATATTCTCTATCCGCCTCGTCAGGCAGAAAATCTTGAGGATTAATTATATTTAATATATTCATATAAGAAAATAGACATTGGTGTTTTTAAACTAATTGTCTTCCTTTTGCTTTGAAGACAAATCCACAATATATTTCCCGTCTTCTAACTGGTATATTCTTAGCTTATTAGTGGAGAATAGCTTTCCCAAATCAAGAAGGTATTTGCCGGGCTTTACAACTTTAACGCTCTCAAAATCAAGAAATACAAGTTTATCTTCATCCGTAATTCCTGCAATCTCTCTAACGTCTTCTTCAATCTGCTTCTTCTCACTCGGGCTCAGGTTGACCAAATCTTTCTCTCTTTGAGCCATAAGTCTTATCTTCTCTTCTTTTATGTAAAAGAAGAATTTGCTCCCGCACGCACATCCAGAAAGAACTTCGTTTGCACCATCTTTAAAGACAGAGGAGCAGTGAACACATTTGTAAGGCATTTTCTTATAATTCAAAGAAGGTTAATAAATATTTATATCTTTTATATTCTGGCTTTCTTGCAATAAAGTAATAACCTGTCTCTACTTATCAACTTCAGATATAAATAATGCATCTCAAAGTCTATATAATAATTACTTCACAATATCATATAATAATGAGATCATTCAATTAATAAACAACTCAATCTTCTTTGGATCTCTCTTTATCTCTTTTATCACAGAAGCAGGGCCGATTACTGTCAAAGCACCGCTGTCTCCCACAAGCTGTTTAGCAATACCGTGTCTCATCTTGACAAGAATGCTTTTATCTTTCATGTCTGGCTCAATAACTGCCAGCTCAATCCCCTTAAAGTTCTTCACATGGTCCACAAGAGCCATAGTATCTTCAATCAATCTTGCTTCTTCTTCTGATCTCAGTCTGCCATGAATGATAACTATTTTATTTCCTAATATCAAACCCAGTATCTTCTTTACTCTTTCAGAGATGCTCATTGACTGTATTTCAGAATAGGATATAACTTGCAAGCTCAATCCTCTTATTTTTTTATTTTTCATCTCTTTTATATTCGTTTAGCCAGTTTAAATAATTGCTCATAAAATTCATCAAAATTTGTTCCTTCTTTAGCGGATATTCCAACAACTTCAAAATCTGGAAAAGCTGCCTGAACTTTCTTTATATCCGCTTTCTTCAAATCAACTTTATTGGCTGCAATAATTACTGGTATTTTCCTTGCAACTAAATTTCCAATAATAGTAATATTGACTTGTGAGTAAGGATTTTCAGTAGCATCCAGCACAACAACAACTGCATTCATATCATCAAGCCATTGTATAGATTCTATAATTCCCTGTGTCGCCTCTTTAGCTCTCTTCTTTGCATCTCCTTTTTTCACCCCAAATTTAAGGAACTCTTCATAATCAATTTTTGTAGCAATTCCAGGAGTATCAACCATCTTAAAAGTCAAACTCTTTCCTTTATACTTGATATCCACTTTCTCTTTAAATTGAACATGCCTTGTTTCATGAGGAACTTTGCTTACAATTCCTATTTCCTCTCCAGTCCAGTCTTTGCATATCTTATTTGCAAGGCTTGTCTTACCTGCATTAGGAGGACCGTAGAAACCTATTTTAATGCTCTTCCTTCTGTTGAACATTGCTCTGAAGAAATTTTTTATTAAATTAAGCATGGTAATTTATAGAAGAGGTCTTTTAATAAATCTTGCGTTCCCGTTATCTTCTCTTCTTCTATCAATTTCTTCTTTCATTTTCTTCCTTTCACCGCTCCTGAATAAAGGTATTTCAGGAAGCCCAGTCCTCTTTCCGTCTATTTTCTTGAAAGCATAACTAATCTGCTCTCCAGTCCATTTATTCTCGCTTAGTTTTTTCTTTATAGTGCCATCGTCAATCTTTCCTTCTCTAGAAAGCTGAATGAATGTCAGAATATTATAAACCTCATCAGGATTCTTGAATAAACTCTGCTCATAGTGTTTCTTATACCATTCCTGAAGAATAATGTAAATAATCAGCAGGACAATTATAACGATTATTATCCCGAATGTAAATAAAGTTACTGGGAAAGTAGGTTTCTCCGGCTGCTTAATATCTCCAATTAGATTAAAAGCGCTAATTTGCGGCGATAGATATGCTCCTAAATCCGTCAC
Source organism: Candidatus Woesearchaeota archaeon (assembly GCA_964505875.1). Taxonomy (GTDB): domain Archaea; phylum Nanobdellota; class Nanobdellia; order Pacearchaeales; family GW2011-AR1; genus CAZDJT01. The sequence goes on from CAZDJT010000016.1 coordinate 5,423, forward strand.
TTTAATCGAAGCAGGTATGTAAAATTCTATTTCACCGTCTTCTTTAACGGGAATATAAGTTCCAGACAAAACAGATGTTGCAGCATAATCTTGTTTGAAGACAATGCTCTCTTTTGGATAATTTATTATTAATCCCTTTTCCTCTGAACTAGTTCCAATCTTTTTAACGTTGAAAACAAATCTTGTCAGCAGTTCCTCTGCTACAGAATCAGAGAAAACAGATATTGTCTGCTGATGTATATTTACTTGATAATTGTCATTTATCCAGTTTATTATTCCAGATTTAAGAGAATCTTTTTTATCGCTTCCAACAGTTAAGTTGGATATTTCTTCTATATAACTTGTATCTATTTTATCAAAGTTTATAGAAAGAGGGAAATCTCCGCTTTCACTTGTAGATATGGAATAAGGGACGTTTAAGTTTGCAAGCTGAAGCAAAGTATCGGACAAGTTTCCTTCAGAATTATTAATCTGTTCTTTTATGCTAGAAAGGGTATCTGTAGTGCTTGTAACATTAACTTTCTCTCTTAAATATGGAATTAGCCAGCTAGGTAAAGAATTGAGACTAGAAGTAAGATTATTAATTCTAAGATTATATTTGTTAAGAAGAAAGGTAATTGAAGAGTTTATATCTCCAACATAAATAATAAATTTCTTCTTTGCTACACTCCCATTTTCAGTAGTTAGCTCAACATCTACTCTGTGTTCCCCTTCTCCTAGTAATATTTTTGAGATATTGTTATTGGGAGAGGTGATAGCGCTATCATTATCAAAAATCCAAGAAGAAGATATAACTTTACTATAATTAGCGCTAAAAATTGTATTTATGCCTGGCAAAACATATTTAGGAGAAATTTCAAAGTTAAATCCTTGCTTAATGCTTATAGAAACAGGCTTGGAAAGAATATTTCTCCCTCCAAGTGTCAAGGACAAGCTTTTTGTCTGAGATGTTAAGGGTAAAAAGAAGTCTGCCTTTGCCAAGTCAAAATCTAAGAATCCAGAATTTATAGTTGGAGAAGCAGATTCAAGAGTATATATTTGCGTGTTACCCGGAACAACCGTATTTCCTATTTTATACTTCATTGTTGCTTTAGCCAGAGTCAGAGTTTGCGGAACTCCTTTTATGCCAAAAGGTATTATGCATTCTGATGTGCAATTACTGCCATATCTTTCCTGAATATAAGAATTAAGATAATCTTTAAGGCTCTCCCCGCTATTCAAGGTGGAGAAAGTAGTCTCGTTTACTGTAATATTTCCGCTGGCAAACTGCAAAGACTCTGCAAAGACTTCAAAATCTTTATCATAGCTATTTCCACTATCATCTGACCCGCATATTTCTCCAGATTGTTCAAATCTTATCTGATAATCTGCATTTCCTGATTCTCTGGAAACACATGCATAATAACTGCTGTTTCCGCTCGAACTGTAATTAGCAATGCATCCAACTTCCTGCGTCTCTTGAGTGTTTTTAGGCAAATTACACTTTGCTAGGGGGCCAGACCACTGTTCATCAAATAAACTGATAGAGAGATTTCCTTCGCCTTGTGTCTTGTCTTTTATTTTCGCCCCTATAAAATATCCTGGAGCAGGAAGAAGATTAATTTTCTCACAGTAAAGGCTATCGCTTCCTATTTCAGCGAACTGATAATTTCCGCTTCCCAAGTTCCCTTTGAAACAGCCATATGTCTTTGTCTCCTCACATGGGCTTTCTTTATATTGCAAATTCTGGATAAAACTCTGATTTTGATTCAAGACGTCAAATATTAGAGGTGGTGAGCAAGAAGCAGAAGCATCGCTCTCAAAAGAAAGACTCAAAGATTCAATTGTGGGATTGCTCCCAGTTAATCTAAGGCCAACAACTTTTCTCTCTCCACTGGAAAGACTTAAACTAGTTACAACATCTTTTGACTTATAGTTATCAAGACAATCTTGATTGTTGCATCTGTAGTCTGTTCCCATGATAAAGTTATGCTTTTGAATAAAGTCAATTAATTTTATGCTACCGCCAATACTGCTGCTCAATATACTTGTTGCAGGCTCGTTGCTGAAGTTTAATCTTACTGTTCCCTGCAGTTTGTCTCCTCCAATATAAGAATCTTTTATGCTGCTGCCATTATATGTAAAAGAGGCATTGACAATAGGAGCTAATAAAATAGCTAAGACAAAAATAGCAAAAATCTCACCTTTTCTCATCAATCTTATTATCAATTTCTGTTTAAAAATATGCCTATGATTTAATCTTTCTTCTTCCTAATTATTATAAAATATATTACAGCTATTCCCAATAGAGCAAGATAAAATTGCATGAAACCGAAGAAAGGAAGTTCAATAACTGCTCTTCCGCAAGGAACTATATCTACAGAACTGACACATGAAAGGTCTCCAGCAACGCTACTTACAGCAGTTATAGTCAAAGTCTGATATCCTTCACTGCATTCAGTGGCTGAATCTAGATTATATCTGCAGCTCTTTGTTCTTAATATATCCGTCGGATAAATGCTGCTGCTGCTTGTCGCCAACAAACTACATTTACCTCCTTCTGGATTACCATCCCAATTGCATTTGCATCTAATTGTTGTTCCGTTTACACTAGTCTCGCAATTCTTTGTTTTGTAAGAAGGGTCAAGTCTAATAACATTGGAAGTGTCATTATTGCAATCATTCATTGTCTTATAATCAGCACACATTGTTTTATTATTACTAGAACTTCCGAAACATCCTGCTCCTGCTCCGTTCACATTTCCTAACCTGCATTTAAGCCCGCTTGGACAGCAATCATCAGCCGTCCCGTTCTGCCCATCTGCTCCAGCACAAGCAGAAGAAGTTAAAGTCTGGAAAGTCCCGGTCTTCTTTCCATCTTCTATCTTTGTCCATACCAGCCCTGAAGAACTGCATTGTCTATTATCAAACACGCTGAAAGTTCTTGTAAAATCATCGCTGAAAACTGTTCCTCCAGCACTATAATTAAGAACTAGCCTTATTGTTTTATCTCCAGGCACAGCATATCCATAAAATCCTGAATTATTTTGTGTAGGCAATATTGCAGAGTTATCATTTTTGTCTATATGATAAAATATCCACTTGAAGATTAAATCTGCAAAATTATTTCTCTTGCTTTGAGGGTCATCAACAGGAATCTCTGAAAGTCCAGAGCAGGCAGGTGCTCCGATAATTTTCGTCGGGCATTTACCTCCAAGACATATAGCAGAAACACTGCAGCTCGGTCCCGAAACGACAGAATCAACTCTTATCATATAGCTATCGCTTCCATTATATCTTATTGTCAGATTCTCTTGAACAATTGCTTCATTATGTCTCGGTTGCTGTATATATGGGAAGAGTCCTGAATTATTTATAATTAAGATTGAAACTTCTGCTTCATCACTCTTCCCGCTGCCGTTTATTACTCTCAGCTTTATAACTTTCTGTCCGGTAGTATTGTATGAGAAAGCAAAACTTTCTTGTGTCCTGTTCTGAAGAGAAGAATCGTCAATATCCCAGTATAAACTAGTGTATCCTATACTATCTTGTGAGAATAAAACGGGCGTATTGACAAAATACGGCTGTCCATTTATAGGGCTAGTTATATTAGCAATTAGATTTATCTTTTCTCTCACTTTTAGAATGTTTGATGTATATGTTGCAATAGTATTCTCAGGAGAAGCAGTAAAGTATATATTTTTATTGAGAAATCCCGGCCTAGCTTTAATCCTCAATTTTCCTGTTCCAGAAGAATCAAGAATAGAATAATTAATAGAGCCCATAGGTATTACAGAATTATCTGCAGAATCAAATAACTTATAATTTATTCTCGTCCCAGCTGGCTTTGCTATGTTTCTGACAGTGAGAGTAATATTTGTTTGAACAGCAGCCGCAGTTATCTTATTCCCGTCTTTGTTCTCCCATTGTGCAATTACACTGATGCCTTGATTTACTATTCTCTGGCAGCAAACTTTGTAAGGATAAAAACTGCTGAGAGCGGAAAGGTGAGCATTAGTAACGGAAGAGAGGGAAACAACACTTGTCTCATTTGTTCCGCAAGTTTCTTTCATATTGCACTTCAAGTCCCCGTAGCAGACAGAGACAGGGTAATTATTCAAAGAGGCATTCTCGGCGTGAGCATTGGAAGCAGAAGATAATTTCAGCAAAGTGTTTGTTCCAGTGCAGCCATGAGGATTTGCTTCTGTATAATCAACTCCGAATATCTGGTTGTAGCATATCTTATATCCTCCATCGCTGTCCCAACTTCCTGCATGAGTGTTGTTACTTCCATATAAAGAGAGAATTGTCTGCTCTGGAGATGAGCAAGTATTAGTCTCATTAACTGGAGGCTGATAAGTTTGAGTGTTCAAGTTCTCAATTTTAATGCTTCCTTCAACTCCTGTTCTGCTACATGTCAGACTAGTAATATATCCACGTCGATCGT
>CAZDJT010000017.1:0-3701 GCA_964505875.1 Candidatus Woesearchaeota archaeon
TATAGACTTCCCAAGAGTAAACAGCTTGGTGAGATTAGAATTATTAAAGATAGGTAAAAATATTGGTCAAGACTTCTCTTTAAATAAGTTACATCCACTTGCACCAATAGCTGGTAAAGGCTATACTGCTAAAGGGCAGGCCGAATTAGAATATAATGGGCAGCCAGTTGGAAATGGGATTCTGCACACAATTTTATTTAGACCAGGAGAAGGAACCGGAAACGATAAAGATTTTAATTTGCCTGGTGTTCCTGCTTCATGGACGCCCAGAAAAAAGACAGATTATGCAGAAGTCTTTTTTCCTATAGGGACAATTTACGATGGAAACTGGTTTCCAGGCAGAACAGCTCTTACTGCATTCACAACAGATGGGAAAGAGATAAGACTTTATACAGATTTAATGATGAAACCAAGAGAATTATTCCAAGAAGTTACGGAAGGCAAGAGATTATCACCAGTTTCTAATTTCGGTCTCACATTACATAAAGAAGCCACAGGAGGAAGTAAAGGAGACCCTCACTCAATAGTCTTTGACGATAGAGAGATTCAGGCAGTCAAGAGTTTAGGAATACCTTTTTTCCAAGTCGGAGGTTTTCTATCTTTCTCAGATAGACCAGAGCATAGAGGCCAGTTAGAAGCGATATTCTTCAAAGACTACGATACTTGCGACTGATTGTCTACAAAAACATTTATATATTTCCCTGTCCTCAATAAAAGTGTCAGCAAAATTAGATTTGAGGCATGGAATGGTTATTTCTCTCGGCGCATATGACACGGTCCCCGACTTTGAAAGAAACCACAGAGCATGTAACTATCAAGGTTATAAATTGGAGAAAAGAGGCATAAACTCTACAACATTCCCAATACTCTGCTCAAGATTTTCCCCCATATCTGGAATTTATTTGTTAAATAGAAATGGAAGTCCTGATAGTTTTAATCTACAAGATATGCATACTGACCTGCAGCATCCAGATTTAAGATGTGGAGTAATATTGGAAGAAGTTGCTCAAGATATGCATTTAATAGCAAACCGAAGATTAGCTCAAAAGCTGCCTCCAGAAATAACTTTGCCGGAAAATATTTCTCTTTATCATTCAAATGAGGCAGAAATTATAGGCCCATTTAATATGATTTGGAAGCCAGGTTTTAATCCCGTATTATCCAACAAACCGAAAATTAATTATGCTTCTCCAACTTCTCAATTCTCGTCTCCAGCTCTTTCAGGCGCTTTAGGAGTTTTTCGTGGCCTTCTGAGGCGCCTTGTTCCATAGTCTTGACGAAGTCATCAAGATAAGCATTGAACAAAGTGCTTAATTTTCCCCCAAAAAGATTCAGCTTTGTCTTTGCTTTGTCCAAAAGCTCTCCATCTACAGTTATGTTAACTCTAATCTTCTTCCCTCTTCTGCTTATATCAATTATTTTCTTCATTATGTATTAGTGTGTATTAAGGTATAAAAACCTTCTCTCTGCACAAGGTTTAAATACCGTTCTGTTTAACAGAAATAACATGATAAGTAAAACTAAGATTAAGAGAAAAGCGATAAGGAAAACACATCCTTTAGTAAGAGAGATAGTTATTGCTGCTTATAAAAATGCAAAGTGGATGAGGATAGCAAATATGATTTCAGGCCCTACAAGAAAATACGCTTCTGTTAATCTTTCAGACTTGGAGGAAAAAGCAGCTGCAGGCGATACTTTTGTAGTTATAGGAAAAGTTCTTGGTTCTGGAAACTTGACAAAAAAGATAAAAGTCTGCGCTCTATCCTTCTCCTCTTCAGCAATTGCAAAAATGAAGAAATCAAAGTCAGAAACTTCTTCAATTCTTGATGAAGTAAAAAATAATCCTAAAGCGGAGGGGATAAAACTAGTATATTAGCATGGAAACATTGGTAATTGATGCAAAAGGCTCCGTTCTCGGCAGACTTGCAAGTTTTGCCGCTAAGCAAGCTCTTTTAGGTAAAACAATAGCAATAGTGAACTGCGATGACTCTTCTATAATTGGAAACCCAAGAACTACAATAAACGATTATAAGCAGGCAGTGGCTAGAGGCGGTTCTGCTCTGAAAGGCCCATTCATATCAAGAAGACATTCAGAAAGACTTGTGAAAAGAACAATAAGAGGAATGCTTTCTCATAAACAAGGAAGAGGAAACGATGCTTTCAAAAGAATAAAATGCTATCCTGGAGTTCCAAAAGAATTTGAATCTTCAAAGAAAACAACTCTTGTAAGAAATATCATGCACAAGAGAATATCTATGTCTGAATTAGTAAAGGAGATATAATGGCAATAAAGAAAACATCCAAAACAGGAGAAAAGCAGATAATAATATCTGGAAAGAGAAAGACAGCAGTAGCAAAATTGAGAATGAAAGCAGGAGACGGCAAGATATTCTTCAATCACCTTCCTCACACAGAACTTTCTTTGTTCCATAAACTTGCTCTTCTTGAGCCAATCAGAATATATCAAAGAGAGATGGGAGAAGAATTAAAGAATGATTTTCATATTAAGACATTAGGCGGGGGAAGAGAGTCACAGATACAGGCAGCAAGATTAGCAATAGCTCGTGCACTTCTGCATATAACTGGCTCAGAGACATTGAGAAGAGCCTTTGTTTCATATGATAGAAACATGATAGTTCCAGATGCAAGAAGAAAAGAAGCCGCTAAGCCTAACGATTCTGCTGCAAGATCAAAGAGACAGAAGTCATATAGATAATTGTTTTTATCTGTATCTAATTGAGAAAGAGAAATAATCCTCTCTTTCTTACATCATTGATAAATCTTTCCAGCAGAAAAAGAATAAATTAATTAATGTATTGCTATAAATATATCTTTTATAAGATAATAATTATTAATTTTTAAGTATTATCACTCTAACTTCTGCGCAATGGCAAGATTATCAAAAGGATTCTTGACTTTCTTTATCTGGTCGGAAGAGACGTGTGTGTAGACTTGCGTTGTGTTAAGTGAAGCATGTCCAAGAATAGATTGTATGACTCTTATGTCTGTCCCATTCTCAAGAAGATGCGTAGCAAAACTATGTCTAAGAGTGTGAGGAGTAACTTTCTTGTTTATATTTGCTCTTTTCCTTAATCCATAAATTATCTTCTGTATATTTCTTGTTGTCAGCGGTCCATCTTTAGAGAAAACATAGCTGTGTTCCCTACCGCTAAGATATTCTGTAACTTCTTTTGCAAGATTTTCAGACATCATGAAAATCCTATCTTTTCCCCCCTTCCCTTTCCTCACCCAGCCAGTAAATTCTTTTAAATCTATATCGCTCGTCTTCAAATTTACAAGTTCGGAGACACGAAGCCCAGTAGAATAAAGCATGGAAACAATCAAACGGGATTTCTGATTATCTGTAGCATCAATCAAGCTTCTCACTTCTTCCTTGGAAAGAACTTCAGGCAATCTATTATCCTTCTTAGGCATTTTCACTTTGCTGAATTCTTTTCCCAAAATCTCAATATAATAAAACTTTAATGCGGCCGCAGCAAGCATTATAGTATTTTTAGATTTACTATCAAAGAGTTCAGAAAGATAAACTTTAGCATCATCTTCTGTCAGTTCCTCGTCTTTCTTGTTAATTCTCTTCAAAAACTTATCTACAAAGAAAGAATAATTCCTTACAGTCATAGGGGAAAATCCTCTTAGTCTTAATTCACTCTTTAATTTTTCAAATGATTCCATTTTCTCTT
>CAZDJT010000017.1:3801-9837 GCA_964505875.1 Candidatus Woesearchaeota archaeon
AAAAATCACAATAATACTTTTAAACTCACACTTCCAACAAAAAAGATGGAAGAGGAAAAAGTAAAGATAGCGGTTATTTCAGGAGCATCACACGCCCTGTCCTACAAAAGAAAGCATCCAAATTCTTCAGACGAAGAGGCTATACGGCATGTATCAAGGGAAATGGAAAAGATTCTGACGAAAGTTGATAAATCAATATAATAATTCTATTTAACTATCCTTTCGTAAAGCATGAATTACGATACGAGAATCTTTTTAAACTTGCCAATTCAACATTAACTCATGGCAAATTCAGATAATGGGGAAGAAAAAGCTGAAATAGACTTTCTTAAATCTTCTTATTCATCCGATAGACCTGTTACTTTAGCAACAGGGCTTATTGATAAGTTAATCGAGCTTTCAAGAAAACATAATGTATCAGAGCCTATTGCCGCGGAAGTAAGAAGATTGGATACAGAGACAAAGAGATTGGAAGGAGAATTGCTCCAAACGCCTCTGAAAATACATGGTGGCTGGTTCAGTTTAGATACAATTCACGGATTTGGCGCAGGTTATACGAGAGAAGAGCTAGCCAAAATAACAGCAAACGAGAAACAATTCCCTTTCAAAAATGGTGCAGCGGGCAGAGCGATTTATATCGGGCAAGAAAATATTGAAGGCGTAGATAAGAATGGTAATTTGTTAATCTGGAAGGCTAAATATTTAGAGAATCAACTAGCTCATGTTCTTTACAGAAGAGCGTATTCAGTTTTCAAAGAATTAGAAGGAATAGCAGGTAAGACTATGAAGGACCTGACTGTTAAAAAACCCGTTGAGAAAGAAAAACCTGCTCAAGCTGTCCAGAGCACAGCGCCATCTAGTAAAATTGCGAAAGGCGAGGAGAGAATTTATAGAACGTTAGCTGAGCTTGCAGGTTTGTTAGATGTTTCTGAAGGAACTGTTACAAACAGAATTAAAGCAAAACCAGCATTATTCGCAGATAGGAGAGGAACAGGAAAAAGGAATAACCCATTTGGATATCTTGTGGGAGCAGAGCAGATGAAAGCCCTAGGTTATAAGTCTTAAGATAGATTTTAACTAAAATAAGTTAGATTAAGTCAATTACTTTTTATTATTATAGCAACGTTAGCAAGACAGCAGTTTTCTATTTATTGTTTAAGCAAGAATCTGAGAAACCTTTATAAGTCATATGAATTCTTATCTCTTGTGCGGGGGTAGCAAAGTGGTCAAATGCGCAGGACTTAAGAAGTCGGTTGCTCGCTAGAGCAATTTCCAGACAGGATTTCCCTTGAGAAATCCTGTGGCTTAGTGCCTTCGGAGGTTCAAATCCTCCCTCCCGCATTTTCTATTTGAGGATTTGAACAGGTTCAAATACTGCACACATCTTTTATTATTTCTTAAAAAATCTGTTTATATAATCAATTCTATTACACCCATCTATTAAAGCGTGAACTGCACTAGTATATATGTCGGTGTTGCTAGCTCTCCCAATTGCTTCCCACCCGTTTCTTACAAGTAATATCTCTGTTTCCGCTAACGCGTTTGAACCTGGCCCATTGGAGAATGTCTTGAAATCTTTAATATCCACTTGATAAGGCAGCATCTCTCTTATACCGTTAAGGGCAGCGTCAACTCTTCCGTTTCCTCTACCAGCAACACCTTTCATTTTGCCATTATAACTCAAAACCAATTTTACAAAATAAGGTCCAAGTCCTTCTTCAGACTCAAAAGCAACTATTTTATATGCTTCAGGAATATTTTTCTCTCCAATCTTAGCCAATATCAAGTCAGCATCATCAACATCTCTCTTTGTATCTGCTATTTCTTTAAATTGTAAAGCAACTTTATCAAATTCTCCTTCTTCAAAAGTAATGCCTAAGGATTCATATTTAGCTGTAAGAGCTCTTCTTCCAGACCTTGGTCCAAAAGTAAGACTACTAACAACGCCATAATCGATAGGATTCATTATCTCATATGTACTCGCACCTTTTATCATTCCGTCTTGATGAATTCCAGCTTCGTGAGCAAAAGCATTTCTTCCAACAACAGCTTTATTTGGCTGAGGAACAACACCAGTAAATTTACTTAACAATCTGCTAGTTTCTCCAATTAATTTAGTTTCAATATTACACTTTCCTATGTTTCTTGTCTTCATAGCTGCAACAACTTCTTCTAGAGCAGTATTTCCTGCTCTTTCTCCAATTCCATTTATGGTAACTTCAACTTGTCTAGCTCCAGCTCTTATTCCTTCTACAGTATTTGCCGTTGCCATACCCAAATCATTATGATTATGAACAGAAAAGATGGCATTCAAACCTTTAGCTCTAACTTTCTCAATAACATATTTTATTCTCTCATAACTTTCATGTGGTTGCAACCATCCAACAGTATCTGGTAAATTGACTGTCTCTGCTCCTGCATCAATAACTGCTGAAGTCACATCAACAATATAATCTAAATCACTCCTGCCAAAATCTTCACAGGAAAATTCAACATCATTTACATAACTTCTTGCTTTCTGAACTGCCTTTACGGCAGAATCAACCACCCATTCTTTGCTTTTCCTGAATTTTTTATCCATATGGATATCGCTTGTCGCTATAAAAGTGTGTATTCTTTGATTTTTTGCAGGAGCAATTGCTCTCGCAGCAGCTTCAATGTCTGCAGGAACTGCCCTAGAAAGAGAACAAATCACTGGACCATTTTCACTGCCAACTTCCTTTGCTATGCTATAAACTGACTCAAAATCTCCAGCAGAAGAGCCAGCAAATCCCGCTTCAATCACATCTACATTCAATCTTGCTAGCTGTTTTGCAATGGCAATTTTCTCTGGTCTAAGCATATGAAAGCCAGAGGCTTGGTCTCCATCTCTCAAAGTAGTATCAAACATGATAATTTTCCCTTCGTGATATGCTTTATTTATTTTATTGTTCATTTTATTTATGATTTAAAAATTCAAAAGCTAGTTGTTGTAACTAGCTTATTTCAGGAGAAGCAGCCAAGCTAAAGAATTTGTTCTCAAACTCAAAACTTTATAACTATTCATCATAATAATATCATCAAGGAGGCATTTATAAATTTTTCTAATTTATTTAGACACTTTTAGGGCATTTAATATCTTTATCAGAAATTATAAAATCAGCAAAATAAATCTTACAATCTTTTTTTGGAGCAAAACTCTCATCATTTCCACCAAAGAATAATGTTAACATAAACCACTTAATTCCATATTTTGCTCCTTTTTGTCTCCATCTAACTTCTTGATGAAGTGCTAGTTTCCCATCAAGCCAACAAATTATGTAACCTGGATTTTCCCAATTCTTGTTCATCTTAATTTTCATTTTTACTGTATGCCACTTTCCAGGTTTGAACTTTAATCTTTCCATTTTTTTAGAACACAAGTTATGCCACCAAAAACCAGTGCCGTAATTAGCTGAATCATTTGGGTAATAAGAATATTGATGCATCTCTCCCTTTGGACGCCACATAACTCTCGAAGAAAATCCTTCCATAGAATGTCTTCCTCCTCCTGGTTTATCTCCTCCAGCGAACCCAGGTAATTTTCCACCCAATGCCCAATCAAACCCTTTCTCAAACTTTACTCTATACTGACAATACAAAACTTCATAATCTTTCTTTAAGTCAATGTGCCAACTCGCTTTATCTTCTTTTCCAAACTTCCCCTTTGAAAAACCTATTTGAAGAATCTTTTTATTTGCCTCTTTTACTATTTCAGGATTCACAGAAGTAGTAACTATTTCAGGATTCTTCCAAGCTTTTTTTATTCGTTTTTCAGTATAAGGACCTACTTTTTCTTTTTGAAAATCAATTTTTATTTTCATGACAATTAGTAAAAAGATTTAATGATTTAAATAACTAACGAAAGTGCTCCTCTTCTTTTTTAGAAAAAAAGAAGCAAAAAATAAGTCAACTTACAAACTAAATCAAAAGCTTTATATAGTATATTAAATGTACAACATTGTACTTAAAATGAACAAAGATAAAAAAGAACAAAAAACTATGTTTGGAAAAGGAAAGGAAAAAATACTTGAATGTTTTTATAGAAACAGAAAGAAAGAGTTTTATTTCAGTGAGATACTTAGAGAGACAGGATTAACTCAGAATACTACTTTAAAGCATTTTAAAAATTTACAGAAATTAGGACTCATCATTTCTACTAAAAAAATAGGCAACACTTTTTATAAGATAAACCCAAAAAATCCTCAGATTTACTCTATTTTTTCTTATTTTGATTATAAGAAACTTAATGAACTTCCATCAGAAAGAAAAAGAGCAATAAATGAATTTTTAGACAAAATTAAAACTAAACCTTTAATTGCCGTTATTTTCGGTTCAACTGCAAAAGGTACATTTAGAAAAGAAAGTGATATTGATATTTTACTTATTTTTAACAAAAAAGAAGCAATGGACAAAAAGCTAAAAGAAGATATAGAGGCAATAACTGGTATTAAGATACAAACATTTATAATTGACTTTGACTATTTCAAAGAACAGGTTCTCAAAGAGGAAGATAAGGTTATAACTCATGCAATAAAAACAGGCTTTCCTATAACTGGAAATGATAAGTTTTACAAAGAAGTGTTAAATGGCTAAAGAAATTTGGGAAATATGGCTTGAGAATGAAGAAAGAAGAGAAAAAGATTTTCAGAAATATCTGATGAATAAAAAGATAAAAAAGGAAATAGAAATAAAAGAGCTTGTTCAAGGACATATGGATAAGGCAGATCATAACCTAAAATTTGTCAAATCTACTTTAGAACTAAAAGAATTTAATGATTGGGCTATTGTAAGTGCTTACTATTCAATTTATCATGCATCTCTTGCCTTATGTGCCTTGAAAGGCTATTCAACAAAAGACCATTTGGCAACCTTGCTTATTTTGATCAGAGATTTTTACCAAAGAGAGCTTAATAAAGAAGAAATAGAAATGGTTAGCAAGACAACAATAGAAAAAGAAGAAGTTCTTTATTACATTGAAGCAAAAACTCAAAGAAGTAAAGCAAGTTATTCAACTAAAATTCTTTTTGATGAAAAAGAGGCGGAAAATTTACAAAAGAAAGCGATAAGTTTTGTAAATAGAGTAAAAGAAATAATAGACTCTACTTCTTTCTAAAATTGTTTTTTTCATAAAGAAGAACTAAAAAACAACAAGTCAGCCATCAACTAAACTAAAACCTCAAAGATGCCTTCAAGCTTTCCTATTTCTTCCTCTTTTTCCTATTTCTAAAGAATAATACAGCAGCAAAGACTGCAATTACAGATATCACTGCTAAGACTGCAATTACAGCTATTTTCTTATTAACTTTACTTTCTTTAACATGATTAATTTCATCTGGTAAATTGCTATCTCGAGAAGAGCTGTTATCTTGTATAGTTGCTATGGCTCTTGAAATTGGCTCGTTGATTGTCTGCAAAGTTATCTTTGCCTTGCCGTTGGTAATATTATCAAGTCGGACAAATATATCATAATAGTAAGGAGAAGTCAAGTTTAGCTTCGCACTCTCTCCAACACTCAAGCTTATATTTACGGGGTCGCTTCTTATTGTAATATCTACTTTTCCCCCAAAGATACTATTAACAGTCATGCTATGCTTTTCTGAACCAGTGCTTGAAGAATTCTGAACGTTAAATTGAACGACATCTCCGCTCTTTAGCTCTTTCGTCGTTCCAGTCTGCATTTCAGCTTCACTAACTACGATTGTTTGAGGCGCAGTTACCGCAATAGTTGTAATTCCTCCGCCCCCTCCCCTACCTCCACCACCCCCACTGCTAGGAGAACTGATTGTCAAGCTTCTTCTGCTGCTGTTTCCCACATTTCCTACGCTATCTGTGCAATTAACATACCAAGAATAATCGTCAGCAGATAAAGTTTGTCTGAAATAATAAGCTAAAGACTGATTGATAGTGCTGTTTGTAGCGCTAACAGCACCATTAACAATCACGCTGCAGCTGCTTATGTTCAAGTTATCACTAGCATTATAAGAAAAAGTAATTTCTGTAGAAGATGCCGTTTCT
>CAZDJT010000018.1:0-2022 GCA_964505875.1 Candidatus Woesearchaeota archaeon
ATGAGATATTTAAGAGAATTCAGCTTGATAAGAAATACTGGCCAGTTCTAACTTATCAAGAATTAGAAAACGCTTTAGAAAACAGGGAAATTCCAGAAAATCTCGACACAAGGTTTAAGTTTAGAGGAATAATAAAAGAAAATAATAATATAAGACATGTTACAGAAGAAGAATGGAATTATCTCAAGTCTTACCTTGCAGAGAAAAAAACAGACTCAAGAGAAATAAAAGGAAAAATAGCTTGTAAAGGTCTAGCAAAAGGTATTGTGAAAGTTGTTAAGAGCAATGAAGATATAAAAAAAGTAGAAGATAAAGACATTCTTGTCGCTTCAGAAACTCTTGTTCAGTATGAGCCATGGATGAGAAGAACAGCAGGAATGATAATTGAAGTAGGTAGTCTCTTGTCTCACTCAGCCATATTTGCACGTGAATTTAATATCCCTACGATTATAGGCGTAAAAAACGCCACTGAAATCTTCGAGGATGGAGACTTGGTCGAAGTAGATGCTAATAAAGGCATAGTCAGGATAATTAAGAAAGCGTAAATAATCGATATTTATATAGTAAAATTGATATTAAATTATATGAATAAATCATTTTATATAGACTCTTGCATTTACTTAAATCTCTGGCAAAAAGAAGTAAGAAAAGGCCTTCCTTTCTGGGAATATACTCTAAAGTTTCTTGAAAAAGCCGAAGAAACTAAGTCGACAATATACTATTCAGGTTTCATATTAAAAGAAATTAGTTTTATATTAAGTATAGAAGAATTTTTAGAGAAGAAGAGTTTATTTGAAAGAGGAAAGATATTCAAGAAGGTTACTTTAAATAATAAAGAATTTAATCAAGCAAGAAGAATTGAATCAGAAATTAACTTTAAAGTCAGCTTCTATGATATTATTCATATGCTATTAGCCAAAAAAACTAAATCAGTTCTTATCACTAGAGATAAAAGATTATATGGAGTCGCAAAGATTTACAATATTGAAGTAAGAAGACCAGAAGAACTATTATAAATTATTTATCTCTTTTAAATTAATCTTTCCTTTAGATAGCTTATCTCTTAATTTTCTTACCTGCTTTACAGAATCTCCTCTGAATTTTATACTTCCTACTTCTTTCTCCCAGACAAACCTTCTAACAGCATCTCTTATTAAGTCGGCCCGGTTGGCATAAAAACCAGTCTTTACTAGAGTATCTATGTTCTTTACCAAACCACGATTCATTCTTATCTGTAAAGTATCCATTACCATAGTAATTGAATAGTAATGCTGTTATTTAAACTTATCTTTTAATCTTTAGAACTATCTCTTCATAAACTCAGTATACTTGCATTTTCCGCAGCTCACTCTGTCTTTATGTTCTGCTAAGAAAATCCCTGGACCGCATCTTGGACAATTTCTCTTTCTCTTCAGAATCTCTCCCTGCATTGAATAGCTCTTGTATTTCTGGCTTGTAGGCTTGTTCTTATGCGCCTTCTTGCCTTCTCCTGACTTGCTCGCTCCGCCTGCTCTTTCGCTCATTATTGTCCCTCCTTCTTGGCCTTTTCTTTCTTCTTAGGCTCCGTTTTCATCTTGTCTGCAGCCGCATCATAAATAAAAGCCTCAACAAGAAAATCTTTGCTTCCAAATTTGCTCTTTATTGATTTAACAACAATCCGGTCATCTGTAGCTTTAAAGTGCTCAATAATCTGCTTTGATGTGGAAAGAAATCCGGGATTACCATCAGAACTTATCATAAATTCAACTTCATTCCTTTTTAGAAGCTTATTCTTAAAATCTTTTATTACTTTCATCCTATTTTAATAGCGTAAACGCCTTTTGATTTAATATTCAACTTTTTACTTATTTCAGACTCTTCAGGTTTTAATACAACAACTTTTCCTTTGAATCTATCAGCAAATTCTATTGAACCGCATTGAGGACACTTTGAGCCTTCAAAAACTGACTTGCATGACTTGCATGCTTTCTGAGCAGCCATTTATTTCTTTCCCCCTTTCTCTTTCTTATCCGCTTTCTTATC
>CAZDJT010000018.1:2122-9700 GCA_964505875.1 Candidatus Woesearchaeota archaeon
CTTTCTTATCCGCTTTCTTATCAGCAGCTTTATCAGAAGAATCTTTTCTCTTTTTATCTTCTTTCAACCATTCAACTTTACCAAGCCCTGGCTGTCTCATAGTCAATCCTATTTTAGGCTCTCCAGATTTAAAGCTTATAGCAACTATTCTTGCAACACAATCATCTCCTTTAGCAAGATTTCTCTTTGAAGCTTTTCCGCTCAAAGTCCCCGTCTTGCTTACAGAAACATAATCTTCCATTGTCTGGGAAATATGAATCATTCCAGTTGCTGGTCCAATCTGCATGAAAGCGCCGAAGTTGGCTACATCAGTTATAGTTCCATAAATTAATTCATGAAGTTCAGGTTTCCAGACAAGCAGCTTGAAATTTGAGCTATAAAAAGCTGATCCATCTCCAGGAATTATAACTCCATCATCAACACTATCAACAGAAATAACTGCAATTATAGAGCCGAATTCTTTGCTTATTTTATCAACATAACTCTCATTAAGCTGCTTCTCAATAGCCTCATGAGTAGGAAGCCCAAAATGTTTAGGCTCAACCCTTACATGATCCTCCACTTCCAGCAAATAAAACATTGTGTTAAATAAAAATATCAAAATTTTGAGCAAAAGTTGATTTAAAAAGTTTGCTATTGCAGGCAAATTAAGGGCTAAAGGTTATAAACGTACTCATTACAAAAATCGCAGTTCTTTTCGACCGAACAAGCCTTAAAACTGCTCTTATAGCAATCTTGAATTTTTCTTGCTGTTTGAATTAATTCTTCTCTAACTTCATATATATTAAATCCATCAATGTATTTTGAGCTTAAACAAAGAGCATTTCCCTTATCATCTATCTCAAATTCAATAGGTCTTTCCTGTTTTAACATATCAAGAATAACTTTTCTCACTTTTCCATATTTATCTTGAGCAGCCAAGGCATAAAAACCGAGCTGCCAATTCCTATCTCTTGGAGAAACTGCACTCTTACCAGTTTTATAATCAACAATCTCTACTCCTTCTCTAAAGTCTATCCTATCTGCAAAACCAATAAATTCTATTCCTGCAAGACTAAGAGGAAGATATTGCTCAGTCTTAGTCTTCTCATTATATCTTCCTTTATGCCTCTCAAAGAAAACGCGTATCAGAGTCTCTGCCTCGGGCAGCTGCACGCTTTCCCAATCCTCTTCCATTCCTTTCTCTCTGGCAAGTTCAAGAAAATCCTCAACTTTAGAAAAGCCTGAAGAAACTCCTTCTTCAAGTATTAAGTGAACAAAACTTCCAAGCCTCATAGCTTCCCAGCTTAAAGTCTTTCTTTCAGGCATATTGTAAACGTATTTATATTCAAACTGCTTCTGACAATTATCAAATAGTATAAGAGCAGAAGGCGATAATTTCCTCTTTTCTTTCTTTTCTTTTTCTTTATCCCTGTTTTCCAAAGAATCTTCCATCTGTTCTGCAGTATGGAAATAAGATACTTTCTTCATTTCATTTTCTTCATCTTTCTCACTATATTTAACTTCATTATCAACAGAAAAAGAAATATCTGGATTATTCTTAAAAGATATCTCATTCAAGAAAGCAGATGGAAAGAAAACTTTTGATCCATACTCTTTAGCATAAGTTAAAATTAATCTCTCTTTCGCTCTGGTAAAAGAAACATAGCATAATCTTCTCTCTTCAAGCAATTGATTATATTTTTCATAAGAGATAATAAAATCTTCTTTCTCTTCTTCACTCATTCCTTTGATTTCCCCTTTCACTTCAGGCAGAAGCTCAGTAGGTATTAGCGTGCTCCCAGAATATCTCTCAATAGGGAATCTTCCTTGAGCCATATTAGTTATTATAACTATTTTATATTCCAATCCTTTTGTGGCGTGGCTTGTCATCAATCTTACTCCTCCAGCTTCAAGCTCTGAAGCATCAATCTCTATTCCAAGGCTATCAAGAACTTCAAGATAATATAGGAAATTGCTTAATTCTGCATCATAAATCTCTTCATGCGTTTTTGTAAGCTCATAAAATTTATTTAGATTAAGCATTATCTCTTTCTCTTCTCTCGTTCTCTGCTCATTTAAAAGACCAGAAACTCTGTAAACTTCCTGAACAATCTCAGATATTTTCTTACCAGATAAAGAAAGCATCTCTTTTATTCTGCTAATTAGCATCTTAGCTGCAATCTTTCCTCTATCAGATACGATATTCTCCAGATTTTCAAGAAGAAAAGATGAAATAGTATCTTCTTTCTTTTCTGCTTTCTCTTCACTCTCTTTATCGCTGCTCTCTTCCACTTTATCTGCCATTTTCTCTCCTTCTTTCCTCTCTTTGCTGATAAAATCTTTTATTGCTCTCCCTATTTTAATCAAGTTATCTTGAGGAAAATCAAGTTGATACATTATATCCCACCAAGTGTCTTCTCCTCCTCTTTCTTTTCTATTTATCTTATTTATTATTGTCAGATAATCTTTAGCCGTCTTAATTGACTTCTGCTTCATCAAAGATGCTTTTGATACTGAATAAAAATCAATACCTTCATCTTCAAGAGCTTTCTTTATTATTCTTCCATGTTGATGAGTTCTGAAGACAACGCAAATATCTTCAATCTCAGTCCCTTTTTCCTTCTCAGATTTAACAATCTCCACAACTTTTCTTGCCTCTTCTTTAGCGTCTTTCATTTCAAAGACAGAAATCTGCTCCCCCTCTCTATTATGAAAGTTTTCAACAAAAAAGCATTCTTCTTTGTTCTGATAATTAACTGAAATAAGTTTGTGTGCTGCTCTCAGAACTTTATTAGGGGAACGGTAAGATTTGCTTAAATTGAATATCTCAGCCTCGGAAATAGAAAACTTCTTCTTGAAAAGGTCAAAATTATCTTTGTATGCTCCTCTAAATCTGTAGATGCTCTGATTCATATCTCCAACGACCATTATATTTCCCTTCAAAGCTAGTTTTTCCAGAAACTCCAATTGAATCTTATTTGTATCTTGAAATTCATCTACGATAATATAATCAAACTTTTCAGCTATCTCTGGATTCTTGTCAAGCAGTAAAAGGACATTGTTGCTCAAGTCTGAATAATCTTGATAATTTCCTTTCTGCTTAATCTTCTCATATGCTCCCCAAGCATTCACAAACTTTCTCATATCAATTATTCTCCTCAATTTCTTTATCTCTGCAACAATCACTCTCTTTTTGCTTTGCTCTTTTCTAAGATGCATAGTCTGAAGCTCAAAGTTCAGACTCTCCAATCTCTTTTCCATGTCTATTCCATGAAAAGACTTAATTTGAACATCAAGAAAAATCTTAAAATCTTCCAGTGTGATTCCCAAATCTTTTGCAGTTCCAATTGTATTGATATATTTATGACAATTCGCAGGATTTACTTTCAAGCTTCTGTGAAGAATAACTTTCGCTTGATCTGAGTCAAGAATTCTAAATTCTTTTCCAATTCCTATTCTCTCTCCATGCTCCCTAAGCAAATCAGCGGAAAATCCATGAAATGTCCTCACGACTGGTTTCTTTGCTCCTTCCAAACTCCTCATCTCCAGAGATTTTTCAACTCTCAAAGCAACATTGTTTGCAGCTTCATTTGAGAAAGTTATGCAGACAATCTTCTCAGGTTTGTAAACTCCATTATTAACCAGTGCCTTTATCTTTTCAACAATAGCGTGCGTTTTCCCAGTTCCCGCTCCAGCAAGAACAATACACGCACCTTCTTTTTTCTCTATTATTTTATCCAGCATACTCTTTTCTCAAACTAAGAAGTTAAAAAAGGTTTACTATTTCCATCACAAACCATTCTTCCATAATGATAATCTTTATTCAACAAACTAACCATCTCAGCTGTCAAAGAAGATAAATTATAATGGGGAATATTTATAAAAGGAATCCAGTCCGCAGATTCTATCTCTCTGGAGGGATTTCCAAGTTGCTCAACAATATCAGTAAAATAAAGTCTGACTAGAATTAGCTTATTACTATGAGGGCTTACACCTCTAAGCTCCTTATAAAAATGAATATTATCAATCTCCGTCCCAGATAGTTCTTCCCTAAATTCTCTTCTTAAGCAATCTTCATCTGACTCTCCATTGATTAATTTTCCTCCAGGCGGTATATAGATACCTTTTTTTCTTACAAGAAGAAGTTTTCCATAAGACAAGACTACTCCACTTACAACTTTTTCAACGCCCATAATTTAAAGAGAAAAGAAGAGTTAATATTCTTTTCTCTTTAAAAAAAGCATAACTTTGAATGCTGTTTAAAAGAAAAACAAAACATTTTTATACTAAGTTACCTAGTATAAATCTATGGAATCAAAAGTAATAAAGATAGGCAATGAGAATTATCGTTGGTTACTTAATATAGCATCCATACTTCAAAGGCAAAGAGGAAGACCTATCTCATTTGATGAAACAATAACTTCCTTAAAAGAAGGAAAACAAGAGACATTACAAGCATTATACAAAGAAATGAAAGCATGGGAAAAAGCTTCAATAAAGGATGAAAATAGCTTTTTCAAGAAGCATAATTTATGAAAAGAGGAGAGATATGGCTTTCAGAACTTCCTCTTGCAGAAGGACGGGAACAAAGAGGGACAAGACCGCAGATAATTGTAGCAATAAATCGGGCAGGCATTGTAACTAGTATCCCTTTAACTTCAAATGAAGAGGCACAAAGATTCTCAAATACATTATTTATTAAAAGAACGACACAGAACAACCTTACCAAAGATTCTGTAGCGCTTATATTTCATATAAAATCAGTCGATGAAAGAAGATTTATCAAAAGAATAGGAGAACTTGATGAAAGAGACTTCAAGCGTATAAAAAAAGAACTTATGAGTTATTTAGGACTATAATATTTTAATTTCTAAAATTATTTACAAAATTTCCCCATACCCAATTAATCTCCAATGCCCATTTATATTTCTTGAGATTCCCACGTTATCGCCTTTGAAAGGAACAATCGGAACTTTCAAAGTAAGCTCAGCATCATCGCCGCTGATCCTTTTAACAAAACCTACACTCATGGAAGTGTTAATGCTCAAAAGAAGAAGCTCTGAAGGTTTTATAGGAGTAGCTTGAACGCCTCCGCCAAGACCTACAACTTCAGGGAATAATTTAGATTTGACTTTTATGCTCATTGTCGTTTCAGGCAGTTTCCCAACTTTAGAAACAACGCATCCAGCAAGAGCGTCTGCTTTTCCAAAAGTCATATCCAAAGCAGTCTCAATAGACATGCTTCCTCCAGAAGTCAGCTTATCAACTTCCTTAGATCCTTTAAAGAGTTTCAATACTTTGGTCTTCAGCATCTTATAATGATACTGATTAGCTTCCTTAACAACAATTCCTGGCTTTATCTCTATCTCATCTCCAACTTTCAACTCGCCTTTTTTCAATGTTCCCCCTAAAACTGCACCCTTCAGATTATTCGGCTCAGATCCAGGCTTGTTAACATCGAAACTTCTTGCAACAATAAAAACCGGCTCACCAGAAGAATCTCTTTGAGGAGCAGGTAACTCAGTTATCGCTCTGTAAATCTCTTCAACATTAACCTCTTGCTGGGCAGAAACAGGAATTATTGGAGCATCATCAAATCTTCCTTTAAGCAATGCTCTGATTTCATTATAATTTTCCTTAGCTCTATTTAAATCAACCAAATCTATCTTATTTTGCACAACAATCAGATTTTTTATCTTCTTAGCCTGTAAAGCCATTACATGTTCTCTCGTTTGCGGCTTTATACCTTCATTTGCCGCGACAACAAGCACAGCTGCATCAATTATAGCTGCTCCAGAAAGCATTGTAGCCATAAGCATCTCATGTCCTGGAGCATCAACAAAAGAAACATGCCTTACAGCTTTCCCTTCTTTAATATTATATTTTCCATCTTTCTCATAAATTGTAACGTCAGCATATCCCAGCTTGATAGTTATTCCTCTCTTCAACTCTTCAGAATGTGTATCAGTCCATTTACCGCTTATTTTGTGAAGCAGTGTCGTCTTCCCATGATCAATGTGTCCAACTATGCCTATATTAATAGTATCAAAGTCTTCGTTTTTCTTTTCTTCTTTGCTCTCATTCTTAAAGTTTTTGACCATAAAAGAGTTAGAAAAACCTGTTTTAAAAAGACTGTGGTTAATACATTAAGCGGATATTTCAACAAGAGTCCCAGGAACAACTTTAAGTTCATCAGCCACAGAACGAGAAACAGCAATTCCAGAACCATAATGAAAATCTCTTCCAGACATCTTTAAAAAAGAAACAGGCAAGATAGTATCTCCAAAAACCAATCTTCCATTTCCATAACTGTCTTTAGCATCGTAGCCATTAGAAATAAATCTCCTCTTTAGTCGAGTCATAAAACTTGGCATGCCGAGATTCTTCGCTTGAATATTAGTCAAAAATACTTTTCTTGCACTAGTAGTCTTATTTGGATATACTCTAGAAACTACAGTCTCAATTGGATTAGACAATTTATTATACTCTCTTCCAAAAGGAAAATTACTATAGAAACTAGAATAGAAATCATCTTGTGCTTGTTCTGGTCTTATGAGCCAACCAGCAGCCCTTAGAGCCATAGAACTCTCCACAAAATCTTCTGGACCTATTCTCAGTGCCTCTATTTCCTCAAGTTTTTGCCGTGCTTCATCACCAAACTCACCATTCTTTAAAGATAAAACACCAAGTAAATCAATAGCAAGCGTTCTATTATTCAAAGAAGCATCACTTGTAGCAATAATCATTATACGATAGAAGTCTTGGCCTGATAAGTTATCGCCAGTTTTAACACGCCTCTCTAAAAATAAAGAATTCTCAAAGAAAGTTGGATTCCTCAAAGTGTTTGCCATGTTAAATTTAAGCAGCCGGAACTTCTACTTTTTTCTCAGCAACTTTTTCCTTTGGTTTGTTCTGCTCAGGGAATATTTCTGATAGGGCTTTGCTTCCAGCCTTAAGAACTTTAAGATTAATCTGTGAAGTTGTCGCAGAAATCTGCTTTCCTCTTACAGTCTTTCTCAATCTAACTCCTCTTCTATTATCTCTCATTCCCCAGCCTTTGGTAAGTAGTAAAGCCTTAAGCGTTAGTCCATCAACATCTTTAGATAAAGGGAAACCAGCGATATCGCTTCCTCCGGTAATCTCCAATTCATATCCAGATAAGTCAGCAGAAATATCTTTTCCATCAAACTTCTCCCCTACATTCTTTCCAAGAATAGCTTCGCTCTCAATTTCAAGCTTCCATGCTTTTCCTTTATCAGATATGTTAATTTTGAAGGGCATTATTTTTTCAGTAAAACAGGCTTTTTAAAGATATCCCCAATAGATTTATAAATCCAGTCAAAAACCTTATTTGATGAACGAAGATAAATTCACTAAGAGCTTGGAAGCAGCACTAAATGAAAGTGTAAGATTATTTGTAGTTGAACCAATTGAGAAGATAAAGGGACAAGTAAGAACCAGAGAAGATAGGCAAAGGTCTTTAAGTTATCTGATAAATACTGTTTTCTTAAGTACAATGCTTGTTGGCGTTCCTTTCGCTTTCTATTCAGAAATGAACAGTATATTTAAGAAAACAGAAGAGCCAAGAAAAGAAAT
>CAZDJT010000019.1:0-9576 GCA_964505875.1 Candidatus Woesearchaeota archaeon
AGTAGACTATCTTCTTATTCTTTTTTACGCTTCCTGCTTCTGGTCTATCTGGATTGAAAGATACATCAATATCACAACCCGAGTTTGAAAAGCAGACTTTTAAACTCTCTCTTGGGCACTTTCCGACAGACTCGCTAACATTAATGTTTAAATTAAGATTCTCAATTTCTTCTTTCAGATACCGCGGAGGAGAAATAAAGCAGTATTTCTTATCTTGAGACCATAAAAAGATTAAATCTGCAACTTTGAAGCCAAGTTTGAATTGTTTTGAAAAGACATTAAATCCTTTTCCCTCAATTGTTTTCTCCTGAAAGATATATTTATTCTGGAACTCGGTAGGCAAACCGGAGCCTTGAAACTCTTCTCCTATTCCAGAACTAGTTGCTACACTAAGACTTTGTTTTCCTAAGCTTCCTTCATTAGAGCAAGAAGTTATTATTCTAGTTTTTACGGGGAAGACGATTGGCGGGGAGCTCTTCTCGCTTTCAACTCCAGATTCATAAGGAGTAAGCAAACTGGACAGCTGCTGTCCCACTTCACTGTCTTGTGCATTTCTCTCATTTTTTATCAAATTTGTAGTGAAGTATATTGCCATGAATATTATAGCCGCTCCAACAATTATAGCAAAGATCCATCCAAAGCTAAATTCAAAACCTTTTTTGTTCATTATTTGTATATTATAACTTTACTGTCTTTATTTATGTCAAACTTCATCTTTATACTTGCTCTTCCGTTCTCAGTCTTAACGCAGAAGAAGTTTTCCACTGAAGCGTGCTTTAAAGTGTAAGAAGCCCTCTCCAAATCACATGATTTTTTTGTCGGATAAAGAACAACATTTTTCCCGTTTTTAAGATACCTTTGTAGCTCAAGATTTTTACTGTCATTATTGGCTAAAGGGACTTGAGTATAGTTTCCAAAGCAAACTTCCTGTATTCCAGAAGGAAGATTACCAGAAAAGATATCATTCGTTGTATCAGAAGCATAAGCTGTCTGCACTCTCTCATCAAGAGTATTGTAGAAATTGGAAATTTGAGTGCAATTCCCAAGATTAACAAAGTTAGATATAACATAAACTGCTACTCCAATAGTTGCTATTATAATGAAAATGGCAAATATCATTCCAAAAGACAGCTCAACTTGCCCCTTTTTTCCCATATTCAAAGGACAAATTTCAAATAGTTAAAGCTTTCTATCTTCGCAGTCCCTTTATAGTTCCAGAAACTCCAATTATCTTAATATTTCTGCCAGAAATCTCTATTGCCGCTCTAACCTCATTTATTGCCTCTCTCTTGACAGCAAGAATAATCTCTCCTCTCTTCTCTTCAACGAAAAATGGAGCTGCCCTTGCCCATCCAAGTATTCCAATATAATCAAGAATAACCTCTTCAACTTCTTTCTTCCCTTCTGCCTTAATAAGAAGATATCTTCTATTCACTCTCTCGCTTGATCCGCTTTTAAGCACCATCTATCTTCTTATCTTTCTGGATATTTATAGCTTACTAGTGGTTTATTATAAATTTAATAATTTGCATCTTATTTTTTTATAAATCTCTCAGCGGAAAACAGCTTTTTAAGTTGCCTTTCCCCGTAAATTCTCGTCTTGTTTATCACCAAAAACTTATTTAAACTACCTTATATTAAAATGGCGATGAATATACACGGAATAGGAGGCTACAACGAAGTGGGAAAAAATATGACTGCTTTGGAAATAGGAGAAGACGTAATTCTTTTTGATGCTGGCCTTTTCTTGCCAGCCATTACTGCAGTGGAAGAGAGGGAAAAGATACCTACTGAGAAAGGTATGCGTTCTCTTGGCGCCCTGCCTGATGACTTATACCTGGAGAAGCACGATTTAAGAAAAAAAGTAAGAGCAGTTCTTGTTTCTCACGCACATCTTGATCACGTTGGAGGAATTCCTTACATCTCTGACAGATATAATGCAGATGTCGTTGGAACTCCATTTACTATGGAAGTATTAAAAGTTCTCATGGAAGACTCAAATCAGAAAATCAGCAACAACATTGTCCCTATCCCAGTTGATGGAGTTTACACAGTTAAAGGAAATAAAAATTACAAAGTTGAGTTCATAAACATGACTCACTCTACAATACAAAGTAGCATGATTGCAGTTCATACTCCAGAAGGAATTATTCTTTATGCAAACGATTACAAATTAGACAACTCTCCAGTTTTTGGCGACAAGCCAAACTATAAGAGAATAAAAGAGCTCGCAAAAATGGGAGTAAAAGCTTTGATTGTGGACTGCCTCTATGCAGAAGATGAAAGAAAAACTCCTTCAGAGAGAATTGCAAAAAATCTTTTAGAAGATGTTTTCTTTAAAACAGATAATCAAAAATCAGGAATGATAGTAACAACTTTCTCTTCTCACATTGCTCGTCTGAAAACTATATCCGAATTTGGCAATCGTCTTAACAGAGAAGTCGTCTTCCTCGGCAGGAGCTTGAACAAATACGTTACAGCGGCTCAAAGAGTAGGCAAAGCTCCTTTCAGAAGCCATGTGAAAATGTTTAGCTACAGAAAACAGCTTGAAAGAAATCTCAAGAAGATAAATAAAAATAAAGAGAAATATCTTATAGTCTGCACAGGGCACCAAGGAGAGCCAGGTTCAATTCTTGATAGAATGTCAAGAAATCAGCTTCCTTTGATGCTTTCGCCTGGCGATCATGTAATCTTTTCTTCAAAAACAATTCCTACTTCAATAAATGAAGTTAATAGAGAGCAGCTCGAAAGAAAATTGAAAAAGAAAAATGTAAGGATATTTGATAATGTTCATGTATCTGGCCATGGAGGAAAAGAAGACCTTAGAGATTTGATAAAGCTGACAAACCCTGAGCATATTATTCCCTCACATGGAGACTTGAAGAAGCTAATGGCGGGAGCAGCTCTTGCAGAAGAAATGGGGTATAAAATGAACAAAAATATTCACATTCTCCACAACGGGAGGTCTGTTTCTCTATAATGAAAGATGAGATTCTTGGCGGGTTGAAAAATGCTTTGGAAAGAGGGGATTCTTTAGAAAAAGCCGCACAATCTTTTATCAATGCAGGTTATAATCCTGCAGAAGTCAGAGCTACAGCACAAATTTTCATGCAAGGCTCCAGCCAGTCTGTAGAAGACGCTCCAATATCTATAGCTAAAATGCCTGCTTCTACGCCTTTACCTTCTTTTCAGTCGGCAAACACAATTATAAATCCACCAGTAAGAAAAAATTCAGGAAATGGCAAGATAATAATAATCTTAGCAGGAATTCTTGTATTTATTATAGGGCTATTTCTAATAATATACACTCAAGACACACTCCTTTCTTTTTTCAATTCTTTATTGGGAAAATAAAATGATATATGAACCAGCAGAAGATTCTTATCTCTTGTCAAAATGGGTGAAACTTTTCTCCAAAGATAAATCAATCTTAGATGTTGGCTCTGGCTCAGGCAGTCAGGCCCTGTCTGCTTTAAAATCTGGAGCTAAGAAAGTTACTGCATCAGATATTTCTGAAGAAGCAGTTAAGCATGTTTCCTCTATAGGAATAAAATGCATCAAGTCAGACTTGTTTGCCAGAATAAAAGGCAAATTTGATTTAATAGTTTTCAATCCGCCATATCTTCCAGAAGATAAAGATGAAGACAGAGAAAGCGGAATAATAACTTCTGGAGGAAAAGAAGGCGATGAGTTAACTATAAGATTTCTGAAATCTGCTTATCTTCATCTGAAAAAAAGAGGTGAGATTCTCCTCTTAATCTCTTCTTTAACACCTAAGAAGATAATTGTCTCAACAATAAAGAGCAAATATCTCTCTTATAAAATTCTTGAGAAGCAAAGCATGTTCATGGAAAGTATAGAAGTATGGAAGATAAAAGCGCAACTTCTTTAAATCCTCGCTCTGTAATTTTATCATGCAACAAGAACAGAAACAAAGGATGATGATGCATCTGTCTGCATTGCAGCAGCAGTCTAACGAGATAAAAGTGCATCTTGACTTTATTATAGCTCAGATTACAGAGCTGGAAATCTTTTCTAAGGACCTTAGTTTATTGAAAGAAGAGGAAAAAGAAGAAACTCTTTCTTATATTGGAAGAGGAGTATACATTCCTTCAAAAATAACTGATAAAAAGCTTTTTGTTGAAGTCGGCTCAGGTGTTATTGTAAGAAAAACTATTGAAGAAACTCTTAGCATAATAGAGAATCAAACAAAATCTCTAAAAGAATCTAAATTGCATCTAACTGGAGAGCTTGATAAATATGCTGAGATGATTTATTCAGCAATTGAGAAAGTAAAAAAGAGCGAGAAGTAGTATAACTCTTATTTTCTATATAAGTCGGCAGCACTGAATAAATCTTCCAGTAAATATGATAAAAGTAGTTTACTTTAATATGATATTTAATCTATCTGCACATACTTAAGTATTATAATAAATAAGTATTTAAGTATATGATTCAGTTCTATATCGAGAGGCAAATAAAATGTTAGAAATGTTAATCAATCCAAAGAAGGCTGAGAGAAAACCTTGGGAGATGTTTTTTGTCGGAGCTTTTTACGCAAGTATCTCCCTCTTTCTTGTTAACTGGATATTCTCGCAAGACCCTGTCCTTTCCAAATATGCTGGGATTCTCGTTGTAACTTTTACAGTTATGTTCTCAATGCCTTTTATTTACTACACAATAAAGCTTGAAGAATCAAAAATAACTCCAAACCGTTCCCTTATGGTGCTTCTTAGCGAGCACAGAAAAGCCCTTTTCGCTTTCCTCTTCCTCTTTTTAGGTTTTGTAGTAGCTTTCTCCTTTTGGT
Source organism: Candidatus Woesearchaeota archaeon (assembly GCA_964505875.1). Taxonomy (GTDB): domain Archaea; phylum Nanobdellota; class Nanobdellia; order Pacearchaeales; family GW2011-AR1; genus CAZDJT01. The sequence continues at coordinate 4,808 of CAZDJT010000019.1, forward strand.
ATATTATCCTTTCCTCATCTTCAAACTTCCGTGCTCAAATAGAAACATATTGTCTAATCAATCGTCCATCGCATTTTGGAGAGTGCGTAAAGCAATATGGTTTGAAGGATTCTGCAGCCGCCTCTGCTTTCGCTACAAATAAAGAGCGCCTCTTCTTGATTTTTACAAATAATATATATGTCCTTATCTTTACTCTCGTCTTTTCACTAATATTCGGAGCGGGAGTTATTTTCATTTTAGCTTGGAACGCGAGCGTCATCGCAGCTGCCGTAGGCATATTCGCAAAGTCGGAGCTGTCGGGGCTGCCCGTAGCGCTTTTCCGTTACCTCATACATGGAATTCCAGAAATAGCCTCTTATTTCATAGTAGCCATAGCTGGAGGCCTTATTTCTGTTGCAGTTATCAGGCATGAAACAGGAACAGAGAAATTCTGGGAAGTTCTCCAAGACTCTCTTAATCTTATCATCATCTCAGTTGTCGTGCTTTTCATAGCAGCGATAATGGAAGTCTTCTTGACACCTATCTTTTTCTAATTAGGATAAAATAGTAAGCCGTAAAGTAAAAATTAAGGTATCTGGTTAATAATATGAGTTTGATTGAATTTCTTATTTGAATAATCAATTACAGATTGAAGTGCACCAAAAGTAATATCTTTTAATTTTTTAACTTCATCAACAGAAAACCACTTTGTTTCTTCAATCTCATCTGGAGGACACTCTAATTTTCCTCCAATAATCTTTACCTTAAAGACATATTTTTTAACCTCACCAGAAATAAAAGTTCCAATTAAATTTTCAACTTCAACAATAAAACCAGTTTCCTCTTTGACTTCTCTTTTTACAGCATCTTTAATAGAATCTTTATCTTTGTGCCCACCAGGATTATTCCATAAACCTTTTGGTGTACCAACTTTTGCTTTGACAAGGAGATATTTGCCATCTTTCTCAATCAAATCTGAACAAATTGTTTTCTCCATAAAAAGACTAAATATTAATGAACTATTTATGCCTTATGATTCTTTACAATATATCTTTCTTGACTAAATATTCTATCTTCATTCTATCGTAGATTAAAGCTTTCAATTGAAAGCTTTAAATATCCTTTTTATTATTCCAATATCATATGAATGAAGACAAAGTAATCGAGCTTAGAAAGGATAAATTGCTCTCTTTTATCAAGGAAAAATACCTTTGGTTTAGCTATATCTTTCTTGCGGTAATTGTCTTCTTTGCAGTTAAAATAAGAACTCTCAACTTGCCAGGATTAAAAGATGTTACTACAGGAACTTGGACTCTTGGTCCTGACTTAGACCCTTTCTTGTTCTTAAGATGGGCTAAATATATTGTTGAACATGGCTACTTGTTTGCAGTTGACACAATGAGATACTCTCCTATTGGTTTCGATGTCAGCAACGAAGTAGTTTTGCATCCTTATCTTATTGCTTGGTTTCACAAACTAGCTTCTTTCTTCGGTTCTGTCTCAGTAGAGCAATCAGCCGTTCTCTATCCTGTCTTCATGTTTGCTCTTACCGTGATTGCCTTCTTCTTTTTGGTAAGAAAAATGTTTTATGACGAACTTGGTCCTCTCTACTCAAATCTTATCGCTCTACTATCTTCTATCTTCCTGACAGTTATTCCTTCCTTCTTACCTAGAACAATAGCTGGAATTCCAGAAAAAGAAGCTTCAGGTTTTCTCTTCCTTTTCCTTGCTCTCTATTTCTTCATATCGTCATGGAAAGCAGAGAACATAAAGTTTAGAACAATTCACGCAGTTTTAGCGGCAGTTTCAACAGCTTTGATGGCTTTCGTTTGGGGAGGATATACATATATTTACTTAACAATCGCTTTGGGAACTTTCATCGCTTTCGTCTTAGGTAAAGTAAAGAAGAATGAATTTATCAGTTATGCTATTTGGCTCATTCTCTCAATAATAATAATCGGCTCTCTCTCTGGAAGATATTCTTTCTCAGTCTTGTTCTCTTCAACAACGACTCTCATCCCAATATCTCTTCTTCTGCTTATAGTATTTCATTATATAATTTTTTCAACAAGAATAAAAAGATATCTTGAACACGATAAATTGGCAAATATTCCTAAACCAGTCATATCTATTGCTTTGGCAGTAATTCTTGGAATTATTTTAGCATTAATCGTTCTCGGCCCAGCTTTCATCAAAGACAAATTTGCCGATATAACTAAACCATTAATAACTCCAATATCTGACAGAGTTGGTGTAACCGTTGCTGAGAACAAACAGCCCTATTTCATAGAATGGCAAGGCAGTTTCGGTCCTTCAGCATACGATGCAATTGCAAACACACCTTTAGTAAAGATTCTTACTTCTTTAATTACTCAAGGCGTAGCCAATTTCCTCTCAAGTATTCCTATAATCTTCTGGCTATTCTTCATCGGTTCCATTTGCCTTTATAGTTTCCTTCTTCGCTTTTTCGATAGAAAAGCAAGATTAATTTCAACCCTAAGTTACCTTTTCTTCCTCTTTGCATTGATTTTCAGCAGATACAGTTCTTCAAGTAAATTGAATGGAACTAACACTTTTAGTATATTGCTTTACTTGATTGGTGTTGCATCTCTTGTCTTAGTCTTCGGATATTATTATTATCAATACAGCAAGAAAAATGAACAGGACAGATTTACAAAGATAGATATGGGTTTAATCTTGCTCTTCTCTCTTTTCTTCTTCAGCATAGTTTCTGCTCGTGGTGCTGTTAGGCTTATCATGGTTCTAGTTCCAGCAGCCTCAATTCTTGCTTCCTATCTTCTTTTCGTCACAATAAATTTCTTCAGAAATTCAAGAAAAACAGGTAAATATAAAATAATAAGCTGCGTTCTGTTAATAATAGTGCTCTTCTCTTTACTATCTTCTGCATTTATCTTGTATGAACAATCAAAAGCAACCGCTCGCAGTTACGTCCCTTCTTCATATACTGTACAATGGCAGAAAGCAATGGGCTGGGTTAGAGAAAACACTCCTGAAAACTCTGTTTTTGCCCACTGGTGGGACTATGGTTATTGGCTTCAATCTATTGGAGAAAGAGCTACAGTTCTCGACGGAGGAAACTCAATTCCTTACTGGAATTATCTAATGGGGCGTTATGCTCTAACAGGCAGCAGTAGCCGAGAAGCCGTTGACTTTCTTTATTCACATAATGCCACACATCTTCTAATAGATTCTACAGATATAGGAAAATATCCTGCCTTCTCCTCTATAGGTAGTGACGGAAATTATGACCGCTATTCACAGCTTAGTATATTCCAAAAAGACAGCAGGCAGACAAAAGAAACCAAAAATTCTACACAATCATTCTATTTCTACGGTCTGTCTTCTAACGGAGGATATTATGTTGTCCCTAATGATTTTGATGTATTCTACGAATTAAACGGAACAAAACTTTCTTTGCCTTCAGGAAAGACAGGAGTTTTAGGATTTATTGTTGATAAAGATACAAATGGAAAATTAGCAAAACAGCCTCAAGTTATTCTTGCAAATAAACAGAATCAGTATGTTTTACCTTTAAGATATGCTTACGACTCTGTCTTCAGAGACTTCGGCTCAGGCATAGAAGCAGGAATATTCCTGATGCCTTCAGTATCAATTTCTCAGGATGGAGCAAGTTATAATATAGACAAAGATGGAGCATTAATTTATCTGTCAAGCAAGACAGTCAAGTCGCAACTCGCCCGTCTTTATTTATATAAAGAAACCGACCCCTACTTCACTCTTTCTCATACAGAAGATGATTTGTTCATCGCAGATTTGAAAGCAAAGACTGGCGTCACTTCTGACTTTGCCTACTATCAAGGTCTGCGCGGTCCAATAAGAATCTGGCAGATAAACTATCCTTCAGATGTGAAAGTAAATCCAGAATATCTTAAAACTGAATATCCAGATATAAATCTGACAATCGCTAAAAAATGATTAACACAACATCATTCGCAATAATTTTAGTAGCTCTGAGTTTCTTTATAGCAATATTTCTCTCTTCATATTGGATGAGAAAAGCAAAGCAAATTGGACTTCTTTGGGAGGATATGAATAAGACAAAATCTGAAAAGGTAGCTGGTTCCGGAGGAATAGTTGTTGTCTGTGCTTTTATAATTACTCTCTTTATTTATATCGCTTATCGTGTCTTTTTCCTTAAGACTTCAGATAATCTAGTAGAGTTAATGGCTCTTGCAAGCGTTGTTCTAATTGCTTCAGGTATTGGAATGATTGATGATCTTCTTGGCTGGCGTTCTGGCGGTCTATCAAAGCGTTCTCGTCTTATTCTAATGATATTTGCTTCAATTCCTCTTATAGCCATCAACGCAGGAAAATCTTCTGTTAGTCTGCCTTTCTTTGGCGGAGTTGATCTAGGTCTTTTCTATCCTCTAATTCTAATTCCTATAGGAATAGTAGGAGCTACAACAACTTTCAACTTTCTCGCAGGTTTCAACGGTTTAGAAGCAGGGCAAGGTGTTCTTCTGCTTTCAGCATTAAGTTTTGTTTCATACATGACTGGCAATTATTGGCTGTTCCTTACAGGGTTGTGCATGGTCTTCGCTCTTTTAGCATTTCTGCTTTTCAACTTTTATCCAGCAAAATTATTTCCAGGCGATGTAATGACTTATGCAGTTGGCAGCCTTATAGCAATCATAGCCATTCTAGGTAATTTTGAGAAAATTGCAGTTTTTTTCTTCATTCCCAACATTATAGAAGTTATTCTTAAAGCAAGAGGAAAATTGGTAAAGCAGTCATTTGGAAAGCCAAAA
>CAZDJT010000020.1:0-9458 GCA_964505875.1 Candidatus Woesearchaeota archaeon
GTAGATGATTTTACGATATTGCATAATTCAGCAAGACAACTTAGAGAGTGGAAGTGTAAAATAGACTCTTTTCTAAAAGAAAGATTAATAATATCTTTACATCCAGATAAGTCAAGAATTATTCCAGTTAAAAAAGGCATTGATTTTGTTGGCTTTCGCAGTTTTAATCATCATCGCCTGCTGCGGAAGCGAAATATCCGCACCATGTTAAGAAAAATTATCTTCTATAAAGAAGAAGCGTGGAATTTTAAAAGTATATATGAATCATATCAAGGCTGGCAGGCTTATGCCAAGTGGGCAGATACTTATAAACTAAGAAAAAATATTAAGAAAAAAATAATAGACGTTCTTTGGGAGAAGTTTAGCAACATATAAAAAGCTTATAAGCCGAATGATATAATATGCTGGACTTTAAAGAAATTGAGAAGGAAATGGCTGATTTCTGGAAGAAGAAGGGAATTTATAAAGAGATTCTAGCTAGAAAAGGAAAGAAGTTCAGACTTCTTGATGGTCCGCCATATGCAAACGCTGTTCCTCACGTTGGACATATAAAGAATACTGTTTTCAAGGACTTAGTTTTAAGAAGATCTTTTATGCAAGGCTTTTCTTCTGTTTTCCAACCTGGATTTGACACTCACGGTCTGCCAATAGAAAATATGGTTGAGAAGAAACTTGGGCTGCAAAGTAAAAAAGATATAGAAAAGTTTGGAATAGGCAAATTTATGGAAGAATGCAAGAAAAATGCAGCAGTTAACAAAGATTTGTGGATGAAAGTTTATGAAAGACTTGGAAGCATGTATTCTCTAAAAGCGCCATATATTACTTATGATAATAGTTATATTGAGGGTGGATGGTGGGCATTCAATGAGATGCATAAGAAAGGAATGGTTTACGAGGGAGAGAAGCCAGTAATGTGGTGTCCGCATTGTGAAACTAGTTTAGCAGGATATGAAGTTACTGATAGCTACAAAGATGTTCAGGACCCTGGAATTTATGTATTATTCAAACTAAAAAATGAGGAGAGAAGTTTGCTTGTTTACACAACAACGCCCTGGACGCTTCCAGCCAACACTGCTATCGTAGTCTCTTCAAAAGAAGAGTATGTTACTGTTGATATTTCTGGAAGAAAGATAATTCTTGCTAAGAAGAGATTGGATAAATTGTCTGAGCTCGGACTTGGATTTAATGTAATAGATAGTTTTCTTGGAAAACAATTGGTTGGCAAGAAATACGAGCCGATAATTAATGCTGAACTACAGAAAGAGTTGGTAAAAGGGAAGAAAGGAAAAGCATATGAAGTTGTTGCTTCAATTCCAATACTGAAAGAGAGAATTTCTTCAAAAGTTAAAGCGAAGAAAGGTGGAGGCGATGATTTATTTGAAGAATTTGTAACTATGAATGAAGGGACTGGATTTGTTCATACTGCTCCAGGACATGGTAAGACAGATTATGTGATTGGGCAGGAATATGGCCTAGCTTGTGTTTCTCCTGTTAATGAGCAATGTGAACTTCTTCCTGAATCCGGCTTCTCTGGCTTCGTGAAGAAAGCAGATAAAGAAATAATTGCAAAGTTGCAGGAAGAGGGGAAAATTATTCATAAAGAAACTATAACTCACAGCTATCCTTTGTGCTGGAGATGCAAATCGCCTTTGATTTTTAGACTAAGCAAACAGCTTTTCATAAAAGTAGCGAAAGTGAAGAAAATAATTCAGAAAGAAAACGAGAAAGTTAATTGGCTTCCTGAATTTGCTAAGGAAAGATTCTCCAATTGGGTTGATAATGCGGAAGATTGGAATATATCTAGGCAGAGATATTGGGGAATACCTATTCCAATGTGGAAATGCGAATGCGGAAAGGAAAAGATAGTGTCTTCAAAGGCAGAGTTGGAGAAATTAAGCAAGAAGAAGATTGATGATTTGCATCTAGCGGAATCTGTGACTTTAAAATGCGAATGCGGAAAGGAAAAGAAGAAGATTAAAGGTATATTTGATGTATGGTTTGATTCTGGTATCGCTCCTTGGGCGAGTCTTGGATATCCAGAACAAAACAAGAAGTTATTTGAAGAGAATTTTCCAGTTGATAGAATAAATGAAGCGCAAGACCAAATAAGAGGATGGTTTTATTCTCTAATGTTTTGCTCTGTTGCTGTTTTCGGGAAAGCGCCTTACAAAGCAGTGAGCATGGTTGGGTGGGTTGTTGATAAAAATGGAAATAAGATGTCTAAAAGCCAAGGGAATGTTGTTTCTGGAGAAGAGGCAATAGATACTCTTGGTGCAGATATGCTTAGATATTACATTTGCTGGGACAGCGCTCCCTATGAAATACAGAAATTCAACTTTGATATAGCAAAGAAAGAAATAGGCAAGATATTCACTATTCTCTGGAATTTACAGAACCTTGCGACTTCTGGGAAAGCTGAATTAAAGGACGCAGAAGACAAATGGATTGTTTCCAGATTGAATAGTTTAATTAAAGAGTATTATTCTGACTTGGATAAATTCGAGATTCATGATGCTGCAAGAAAGCTGGCTGATTTTATAGTTAATGACTTATCAAGGCGATATATTCAAATGACAAGAGAGAAGGAAAAAGGAAAAATTATTGGTTTTTGTCTTGAAAAAGTTATAAGACTTCTTGCTCCTATCTCTCCTTTTATCAGCGAGAAGATATGGCAGACATTAATAGATAAGAAAATAGCCAAAGAAAAATCTGTCCATCTTGCATCTTGCCCTGAAGCTGAGAAGAAAAGCATTGATTCTGAACTGGAGAAAGAGTTTGAAAATGTGCTGAAGATTATTGAATTGGGCTTGTTTGAGAGAGATAAAGAAAAAACCGGGTTGAAGTGGCCTCTTGCTAAAGCTGTTGTAACTTCCAGTGAAAAAATCTCTTCTGAATTGCAGGAGATTATTGCAAGGCAGCTTAATGTAAAGAAGATAGAGATGAAGAAAGGTAAAGAGCTGAGTGTGAGGCTTGATTTCAACATGACTCCTGAACTTGAAGCTGAAGGTTTTGCTCGCGAGTTTGCCAGAAAAGTCCAGGCTGAGAGAAAAAATGCTGGAATGACGAAAGAGCAGATAATAAGAATAAAAATATTCTGCGATAAAGAAGTAAAGAAGATGTTTGAGTCAAACATAAAATTTATAAAAGAAAGAGTTAATGCGGAGAGAATTGATTTTACCGAGGGAAAGGATATAAAGTCCCCCATTTTACTTACTACCAAGGAGAAAGATATTCTGTTTAGTTTTTCGTAATTATAAAGGAATACTACTAAAAAGATTTAAATAGTAGAATTATCTCGAATGTTGAAGAGAGTGATTATAATATAATGATAATAAAGGAAGAATTTTTGAGCCGACTAAGAAAAATATTTGACTTAAATCTTTATGAAGCTAAAGTCTGGACGGCTCTTCTTTCAAGAGGTGTTTCGACTGCTGGTGAGCTTAGCAATATCTCTGATGTTCCAAGAAGCAGAACTTATGACATTCTAGAATCTCTTGAAAAGAAAGGATTTATTGTAATGAAAGTTGGAAAACCTATAAAATTTATTGCTTTGAAGCCAGAAGAAGTTGTTGAGAGAGTAAAAAAGAACTTGATGGTGACTGCTCATGAGAAAAGCAAGAGACTTGAGAAACTAAGAAATGATGAAGTGCTTGATGAGCTGAATTCTCTTTTTACAAACGGAATAAAATTTGTTGAACCTGCGGATTTGTCTGGAAGTTTAAGAGGAAGACAGAATATGTACAATCATCTTGACATGATGCTGCGTTCTGCAGAAAAGACAGTTACTTTAATAACTACTGCTGATGGCCTGAACAGAAAACTTGAGGCACTTTTGCCTTCAATTGAAAAGGCAAAAAAGAGAGGAGTGACTATAAGAATTGCTGCTCCAATTACACAAGATAACATAAAGACTGCAAGAGACTTTTCCAAGTTTGCTGAAGTGAGAAATCTTCATGGTTTCCAAGGAAGATTTGCTATTGTTGATTCTGAGGAAGTTATGTTCATGCTTTTAGATGATAAAGCAGTGCACCCAAATTATGATGTTGCTGTTTGGCTTTCAACTGAATTCTTTGCTCGCGCTTTGGAACAGATGTTTGAACTTGCTTGGAAAGACTTTGTTCCTTTCAATAAAGTTAAGTTCTGATTTCTTCCATAATAAAGTTAATAAATGATATAAACTGCTAATTTTGTGCTTAAAGATAAAGTTGTTCTAATTACTGGAGCTGGAAAGGGAATTGGAAGAGCAACTGCGCTGGAACTTGCTAAAAACGGCGCAAAGATAGTTGTTAACTATAATTCTTCTGAAAGAGAAGCAGCAGAAGTTTCTAATAAAATTAAAGAGTTAGGAGTAGAAGTAATTATGATAAAGGCCGATATTTCTAAATTTAAGGAAGTTTCTGAGATGGTTGATAAAGTAATAAAGAGATTTGGAAGAATAGATGTTCTGATAAACAATGCAGGTATGATAGAACAGGCGAAGTTTGATAATATAACGGAAGAAATGTGGAATAAAATCTTGGATGTTAATCTTAAAGGAGTTTTTAATTGTATAAAGGCAACTCTTCCATACATGAAAGAGAATAAAGGAGGAAAAATAGTCAATGTTTCTTCTATAGCTGGTATTGCGGGAAGTCTGGCAAATGCAGCATATGGGGCTGCTAAAGCTGGCGTAATCAACATGACTAAGACTCTTTCCAGAGAGTTTGCCAGTTATAATATTAAAATTAATACTGTTGCTCCGGGCGTTACAAAGACTGAAATGATTGATAATCTTGATAAAGAAATAGTTGATAAGTATTCTAGGGAAACTCCCCTTGGCAGAATAGCTGAACCAGAGGACATAGCTAAGGCAATATTATTCTTCGCATCTTCACAATCTGATTTTATAACTGGTCAGACATTAATTGTTGATGGTGGAAGACTTTAGATTCTATTCCGCCATTTTGATTATTAAAATATATTTAAGGCAAAGCTGAGACGAAAAGTTTAAATATGTGCATCCACTCTTTTACACAATAATAAAGATGACGAATATAACTTTAGCAATACCTGAAGAGCTGAAAAAAGAGTTGCGAAAGCATGATGAAGTTAATTGGAGTGCAGTTATAAGAAAAGCTCTCCAAGAGCATCTTAATAATATTGCAATAATTGAGAAAATAGCAAGAAAAAGCAGATTAACTGAAAAAGATGCCAAAGAAATAGCTGCTAAAATAGATAAATCTGTTGCGGAGAAATTAAGACTTGGATGAGACTTATTATTGATACGAATATAATAATGGCGGCTCTTATTAGAGATTCCGCAACAAGAAATATACTGCTAACTTCTGGATGGAAGTTTTTCTACCCTGCACTTTCCCTTAAAGAGATTGATAAATATAAATATTTGATTATTAAAAAATCGCGGCTGTCTTCTTCTGAATATAAGAGAATATTCTCTCTATTGATAAGCCGTATTCATCTACTTCCATTTGATAAACTAAAACCTTTCTTCAAAGAAGCCAATGATATTTTAGGAAAAATCGATAGAAAAGATGTTATTTTTGCAGCCGCTGCACTATCATTGGAGAACGATGGAATTTGGAGCAATGATTCTGATTTTCAGGAGCAGAAAAAGATAAAAATATGGAATACAAATCATATAATTGAGATGTTAAATATTTGAGATACTAAAAATAAAATAATTATTTCTTCTGGTTTTCTGGCCTAAGGTCTCTTACTGCTTTCCCTGCTCTCCACATTTCTGAATCTCTCAAAGTTGCTAATTCTGCTTCAAGATTCTTTCTATAATTTGGATCGCTGTTAGCTTTCAATACTATTTCTACTTGTTCACCGGACTTTACACGATCATATAATTCTGTGAACAAAGGTGCAACAGAGTCTCTAAATCTTCCTTTCCAGTCTAATGCTCCTCTTTGAGCAGTTGTGCTACAATTGGAGAACATCCAATCCATACCATTTTTACCTACCAAACCAATTAAACTCTGAGTTAGCTCTTCAACTGTTTCGTTGAATGCTTCGCTCGGACTGTGTCCTCTTGTTCTGAGCTCTGCGTATTGTGCTTCCATTACGCCTGCTAGAGCACCCATTAGTATTCCTCTTTCTCCAGTTAAATCACTTAAAGCTTCTTTTTCCAAAGTTGTAGGGAATAAATAACCTGAGCCTATTCCAATTCCAAGAGCTTTGGCTCTATCTTCAGCTCTGCCTGTAGCGTCCTGATATACTGCGAAGCTTGAATTAATTCCACTTCCATTAAGGAAATTACTCCTAACTGTTCTTCCTGCTCCTTTTGGCGCAACTAATATTACGTCAATGTCGCTTGGCGGGATAACTCCTGTCTGATCTTTAAATGCAATTGAGAATCCATGAGAAAACGCAAGAGCTTTCCCTTTTGTTAAATAAGGCTTTATTGAAGGCCATAGCTCTTTTTGCCCAGCGTCAGATAATAAATAGTTTACAATAGTTCCTCTTTCAGCCGCTTCTTTAAGAGAGAATAAAGTTTCTCCAGGTTTCCATCCATCAGCAACAGCTTTATCGTAAGCTTTTCCTGGTCTTTGACCAATAATAACATTTATCCCGTTATCTCTCAAATTTAAAGACTGTCCAGGGCCTTGAACACCATAACCTAGAATTGCGACAGTTGAATCTTTTAGAAATTCCCTTGCACTTTCTAGAGGAAATTCTTCCCTTGTAACAACATCTTCAAGAACGCCGCCAAAATCTACTTTCATTATTTTAAGTTATATTAAGAATATATAAAGATAATTGTGATTAAAAGATTACTTTATAGGAGAGTTTTAAAACAAAGACTAATGTGATAAAGCTACAGAAAGAAAAGTTTAAATAGTATCAACTGATAGTATTATCAATTGATAACATGGAACAAAGTGTAACAACAAACATACTGAAGAGCGCGAGGAGCCCTACACTTGATACTATAAAAATGGTTGAGAAATTTATAGATGAAAATAGCGGCGAGTATACAAAAGCGCAGCTCTTTCAGAAATTACCAAAGAAAGTGATGTGGGGCACTTTTAATGTTATATTAAAATATTTATGGGAGAGTAATAAGATAGGTGTGAGTAAAACCGGCATACTTGTTTACATCTGGAATCCTGAACTGGCAAAGAGATATTTAAATAGAAAAAGCCATTAAATCTTATGAGTTTATCAAGACCAGCCGATTTTGTTAGATTTGCTTATGACAAGATTGAAGAAGATTATGAAAAGTTATATGCTGACGGTTGGCTTAAGAAGTCTATAAACAAAGCAATTTTAGATATAAAAGTAAATGCTTTCTGCGGAGAGCCAATAAGAAAGAAGCAAGTGCCAAAAAAATACGTTAAAGAACATGGTATTGATAATTTGTGGTGGTTTCCTCTGCCAAATGGCTGGAGATTAGTTTACTCAGTAATTTCTGTAGATACAACTAGAATTCTGGCTTTAATAATGGAATATTTTGACCACAAGAATTATGAAAGGAGATTTGGTTATGCATAGATTATGAAACCTGTTTTCATAGATATACATTGCCATCTTGATTCATGCAAGGATGTAGAAGGATGTGTCAGAAGAGCTGAAGAAAAAGGAGTTGGAATAATTGTAACTCATGGCACGGGGCCCGCTTCTAATCGCTCTGCGTTGAAACTGGCTAAGAAATATAAGAGTGTTAAAGCTGCCTTGGGAATTTATCCTATTGAAGCACTTGCTCTTTCTGATGAGGAGATTGAAGCAGAAATAGAATTTATAAGAAAAAATGAGGAAAAAATATTTGCAATAGGAGAAGTTGGAATTGATTTTAAGGAAGATGAAAAAAACAGAGAAAGACAGAAGGAAATATTCAGAAAATTTGTTGCTTTGAGCATTGATTTGGATAAAGCAATAATTGTGCATTCAAGAAAGGCAGAAGAGGAGTGCATTGAGATACTTGAAGAGATGAAGGCGAAGAAAGTTATAATGCATTGTTTTTGCGGTAAAAAGAAACTGGTGCAAAGAGCGATAAAGAATGGCTGGTTTCTTACTATTCCTACAAATGTTAAACATAGTCAGCAATTTCAGGAGAATGCCGCCTTGTGTCCCTTAGAACAGCTTTTCTGCGAGACAGATTCACCTTATCTTCATCCTGAAAAACTAAGAGATAATGAGCCAGTAAATGTTGTTGAGAGTTATAAGAAGATTGCTGAGATAAAAAAGATTAGTGTTGATGATGTAAAAAGAAAGCTGAATGTATCTTTTCATACATTGCTCTAATCTTCTTTGCTTCCTCTGATTTATAAGATTTATGTTGTGGACTGAATGCTTCGATGTGCTTGTCAATCATTCCCCTATTGTTTCCATCTACTTTTGCAATAACATATACTTTACTCTCCAATTCTAAGTTCGCCCAACTTCTTCTCCTTCTAAGCTAATATTTGCTCCAGGAAGATGAATATACTTGAATAGTTCTGCTTTAAAACTTCTTTCATCTCCAGTATTAAATAAAATCATGGGTGAGACATTTCTTGCTTGTGCTGTTGTCGTTCTTCTTCTTGTATGCCCGTTCCTGAAACAAACAACAAAGGGCTCATCTCTAACGATTGGGCTATTTGTAAAAGAAGGCATATTAATTCTTGCATCTAAAGGCACTTGAGCTGTGTGAAGTGCTTTATCAAGATGATATCTTCCCATTAAAAACAAGATAATTGTTTATTCTTAAACATTTATACAAACTAAAGCATATAATCTAAATTATCTCTTCTTTCTTCTTTTTCCTGTTTTTCTTGAGAAGAAAGTAAGAAATTTGTCATCTACATTGTCTGTCGAAGAGGAAAGTTTGCTTGATGCCGCACTTCTTCTTACTATATCTTCAACAAGCTCTTCAATAGTCATCAGTTCCTTTTTAGCTCTTCTTTCAAGAATTTCCCTCTCTTCTTTTCCAACTGAGATTACTATAGTTGATTTCATCTTTTCCTTTTATCTATGTAAACTTTTTGCACGGCGAACGATTTGTATATTCCTTCCAATATATCTGTTCCAGCGTAGCCTGCGAGCAGGGAAAGCCGTGGATCGAAGTCGAAGATTATGCCTGTAAAGATGCCTATTATTACAGCTATGACAACTGTAATTGCATAATATGTCCATATTATTCTTCTCCGCAAAGAAAGAGCTTTCAGAAGGCCGACAACGCCTCTTGTCAAACCACCAACACCTCCCAAAAGCGCTGATAGAACTATCCCCTCCATGATGTATAAATGAGCTTTCTTTATTTATATACCTTGCCTTCTTAAGGTTTATATATTGAATCATTTTTAAATCATTATGCTTAAAAAAGAGATTAATTGGAAGAAATAATCTCTTTATACAAATTATTATGGCTCTTCATTGATCTTGATGTCTTAGTTGCCAAGGCTATTGAAAGAACATAACCATTCCTGTTGTTGCCATTGGAATTGAAGTTAGCATTCAGCCTGTTGCCGTTCAAG
>CAZDJT010000021.1:0-8916 GCA_964505875.1 Candidatus Woesearchaeota archaeon
TGAGTTTGCGCGTTCCTTTTTAAGTTAAAAGCGTTGATGTAAACTTTTGCAATGGCTTCCTGGAGATTTGCTTTTATTAACAGGACAGAGGCTTTATGATAGTTGTAGAAGAGCTTTTCAAGCTGGTTTCCGAAAATATTATTTATAATTTTATTTTCATTAGCTACTGAAGTTTTCACAGCTGTTTTATCTGGCTGAACGAATAAGTTAATGTCCGATATAACGTTGTTTGCTCTGTCTCTGGCAAGTTTAATATTTGTGTTTGCCTGCTCTTGTGTTAGAATCTGATTCTTTGATTCTAAAAGAGAGCGTTGATATTCTGTCAGCTGCTGAAGAGTTTCTTTCTTAGCACCGAGATTGTTGTCAGTTATAGCATTGTTAACGCTCTTCTTATCAAGCCAGCACTTTATCTTCTGATTGTCACAGTAACCGACTTGCGTAAATCTTGTTGGATCTGTTGATGAGCCGGGATTTTCTGTTGAGCAGATTCTTACTATTCCTCTCGTATACTGCTGCTGGAAAGCCGCTTCTTCCAGAGCAGCTTGAGGATTCAAATTGGTTAAGACAGCAGCAGGATTTGCGAAAGATTCTCCACTTATACATCCTTTTTCTGAACTAATCTGATTGTTCTTTATTTGGTCGGAAACGATAATGTCTCTGATTTGATTTACTGCAAAGCTTGAAGAGACTTCTTTGAATCCGCACTTCTCTTCTCCATTGATATTAACACAAAGCTCTTTGTATCCTTCTGGAGCGGTAAAGTCTTTTGTTTCTGATCTTGACTGACCGCGTTGAATGAAACCAGAGTCTACAGTTATTGTTGGAGATGAATAATAATATGAAGTTTGAGGAGGATTCTTTAGATAGACTGTGTAATATATTCCAGAATCTTTTCCACCATATATATGATAGAATACTTTATACTGTGAAGTTGCTGGCACGGTAGCGGTTGTGAATGTTGAAGTGCTGAACTGAGCTATAAATTGAGGCGGACTGTCCGGCTCTATAAGTGATTTTATATTTGTTGGGAATTTTGCTGATATAAATGCCTTGCAGAAAGGCGTTCCTGCTTCTTCTACTGAACGGACTTGGAAAGCTTTCAGAGAGTTTACTGCGTAAGTGCTTGTGAAATAATCTATTGATTTCTGAGCGTTCTGCCAAGCGTTGTTTACAGTAAGATATTCTCCTCCACCTCTTGTTCCTTGACCTGCCGCTGCACTTATTGCAGAAGGTATGAGATTATTGAGAAGAGGGGCGGCTTGCTTCCAGAAGGCTTCACATAAATATATTGAATAAATCTCATCACATATACCTATCATTCTTCCAGTGTTTATATTTTCTTGCAGGCAATCACGATGCTGCTTCAGTAATGAGTTGAACCCTTCAATTCCTGCGTTTATTCCTGAAAGGCAGACCGGGACGTATATTTTCTCTTTAATATTTGGCAGGCAAAGAAGAGTAGATCCAACTATTCCAGATTGTATTACGTTTGCTACTGGATATTTTCCTCCAAAGTCGCATCTTGAAGATGGACAGATAACTGGGTCGCATACGTTAAAGATTAGATGGCAGTCTTTAGGCGACATGAAGTCCTGGCATTGGACAGAAGGAATATTTGCTGCTGGTGAGCCGACTTGCAAAGATTCTTTTCTTCCTGAAGCTGTAGTTATAGAGATTTGCTTGTTACCATATTGGTCTGCTGCTTGCCTTAATGCTGCTGCTGCTTTATTTACCAAATCTTTTGCTTGTGACTCAGTAAGGCCGGGGAAGCTTGTCAAAGGCTGACCTGTGTTTAAGTTTATTAGCTGACAAGTATCATCGCCAAATCCTTCTTCAAACTGAGGTCTTCCGTTTTCTCCTATATTGCAAAGCCAGAAGCTGGCAGCACGGCCGTTTGCCTCAAAGCCAGCTATTCCACCGAAGGCAGATAGAGTTTCTTTTGTTGCAGCATACCATCCATTTTGAGTGTCAAATGGAACAAGAGCAGGCATTCCTTTGTAGCTTCCTGAATCGTAGTATTTGACTTGAGGAGTTACTTGATATTTATTGTGGTATTTTATTTCGTTTTGAGCTACTACTGAGCTTATTTTGTAATTCTGTCTGAATATTTGCTCTTGGCTTTGTGCTCCTATGTTCTCAAGTTTTGTTAATATTGTTCCGTCATTGCTTACTTTGTATACACTACTGATTACATAATTTCCTCCAAGCTGATTGGTTGGTTTTGTAAGTCCAAGAAGATAAGTCTGTGCATCATCTGCTACCACGCTGGCTATTTTCTGAACTTTTGCATCGTTTATCTGAGATTTTATGTTGTCTGGAGCATCTATTACTTCTGTTGCTAAAGCTGTTTGTTTATCTTTTGCTATATTCTTAGGAGATGGGAAGCCCAGCTTTGTAAATTCTTGTGCTTTTCTTGTTGCTTCTACTTCTTTCTGAGAGCCTTCAATGCTTTGCGAGATTGAGATAAGATTCTTTTCTGCTCCTGTCTTAATGTTATCTGAGAGACCAGATTGTTGCCTGAGCAGAATGTTGTATTCTATCTCTCTTAATTCATCATAAGTATATTCTCCTTTTTCGTATCCATCTGCATTCTTTAGAAGGTCTGCAACTTTTATCGTTTTCCCCTTATCAGTTATAGTTTCATCTTTATATTTTTCTTTTAAGAAAGCAGCATAATCTTTTGCTGCGGCACTTCTATCAACAGAATCTTCCAATCCAAGAAGACCTGCCGACTTTTTGTATCTGTCTTCATATGTCTTTATGTCTTCATTTGTTTGTTTTATTGCTGTCTGAGCCGCTTTTACTGAAGCATCGATATTATCTGCTTCTCCAAGATAACATGCATTTAGATTTTCATATTTCTTTCCAGCTCCAGATAAGTCTGTGCATTTCTGTGTCCATCCTCCTTCGCCTCTCATAACTTTTTGTCTTGCATAACTGTCTCCTGAAAGTCCAGTAAGGAAAGTTTTTGCTGTTAATATTGCTGAAGTTGCAAAGCAAGCAGCCTTAAGACCTGTGACAACTTTCCCTAAAGAGTTTGAAATTCTATCCCATTTCTGTATACTTGCATTTATGTTTGCTATTCTGTCTTTTGTTTTCTCAGGATTCAACTGAATTGCTCTTTTTTCAATTCCTATTCTTATTGTGACATTTGTTCTTGTTTCTGTTCCTTTAACATAAGGCAAAAGACGGACCTTCGCAGATTGTTTCAAGTCAATAGAGTCAAGCTTCAGAATTTCTCCGCAAATTACCTGTCCTGGCTGAGTTGTTCTAAGAGAAATCGTTCCTTGAACAGCTCTTCCATTTTGTATAACTTTACCAGTACTATCCTTTGCAAGATCGCAAATATAACTAATAGTTACTTTGTCAACATCATCTATACTTGATAGTTTTACTGAACCTATCTTATCTTTTACTAAGGTGGAAGAGTTTTCTTTTTGCGTGCTATCTGTTTTTGTCGCTGAGGGAGTTAATTTTTTATTCTGGCTTCCCCAGACTATAACTGCTGTGGAAGGATCACGAGCTTCTGATATTTCTAGGACGCGGATATTCTTTACTTTTCCATCTATCGTTATCGCTGTGCCTGCGAGGCTATCATCTATTCTGTATATAGAATCAAGCTGCTCTTTGTAATTATTTATAAATTGCGAGTCTGGATATGTTTTTATCATCTTGTTGAGGAGTCTGGCTCGAGTTTCCGGCTTGTTTAAACCGCCTTTACTTAAGTCAGATAGGGATATTGCTGCGCTTAGTGCTTGCTCTCCATATGACATTTGCGTGTCAACCAAAGAATCTTTTTCTGTAGGATAGCTGTCTGCAATTGCTTCATAAGCGTTTATGCTTTTGTTGAATTCCAATTCTGTTTCTGCTGGATAAGAATCATCTTTTACCCCTTTTATTCCTTGAGCGGATGGAAGATGAGATATCTCCGAAGACGAGACAACTTTCTCTTCTTTATTCTCAATCTTTACAGTATATTTATCGCCCTCCATCTTAGTTATAACTGCTTTCTTGCTTTGGTATAAAACTTCTTCATTTAATGTGAAGGAAAGAAGATAAGGTTTTCTCTGAAGGAGATAAGTTTGCCCTGCGCATCTTATTGTTACGGAGCCTGCATCTCCTCCTGCAGAATTGATACTGGATATTGAACACTTATCATTTAAGAATTTGCTATTTCTGTATAAATCAAGTGTGTCTGAACCTTGCTTGTCGGAGACTTCAAGTTTTACTTTTGTTTCTGCTCCTATAAATCCGTCGTAAGCTATTTGGACACCTGCTTGACAGTAAAATCCAGGCATATAATAAGTTGGAGAGATTGAACCACGTTTTACTCTTACGCTATTTACTTTTATATCTCCTTTGTACAATGAGATGAGGGCGCCATTTTCGTCTACGTCTTTAAGCCTAATGAAATATCTTCCTTGCCAGAAACTTTGCCTGTTCTTTTCCGCTTCCCATTCTGAGTCAGGTTGCTCTTGAAGTACAAACTCTGCTTTTCCAATTCCTAATGCATTTCCGGATTCATATTTTATTCTTGCTGAAAGATTTACTGTTACGAAGTCTGGCAGGTCTGCTTCTTTCGGTTGCTGTTTTAGGACGACAACTGCATAACCTATATTATTTATTAGCGGACTACCGAGAAGTTTATCTTGTGTCCTCAACGCTGCTTGAGCCGGGTGGAAGCCTGCAGCTATAACTTCTTTTGGATATCCTTTAGAGTCGAAGGTAAGAGATTCTATTTCTCCAATGTTAATTAAAGGATTCAATTTTAATGCATCAAGCTGACAGAAGACTGGAACGTTTTGGTCTGCGAGCAAATCAGAACGGACAACTGCTGGCTGGCATCCTGCTGGAGATGCTTGAATTACTATATCTTGCCTTCCTTGGCATGTGCTATTTTCATGAAGAATTGGCCAATATGTATTTATATTTGATTGAGTGTAATAAGTTTGGAAACTTGGTTGATACAGAGAAGGATTAACTACACTCGCTGAGCCGTATCCCTGAATTAAAGCTGAAGATAGAGAGAAGAAAGACAGAGCTAGGAAAATACTAATCGCAGATATTATTTTAATTTTATTCATTTAAACTCCATACTTATTCTTTTTGTATCGAAGATATCGTAGTTGTTCTGCAAATTTTCAAGAGAATTTGGAACTGGCAAAGATTGAGAGTTTATTGTTATATGTCCTTTTTCCATATCTGAAGGCAAAAGATAGACTTGTGTTGAACCGCCCCCTAAAAGCGCAAAACCTATACTGGTTTCCGGTAAGGAGATTGGAATACATTGTTCTTTCGTTTGCCCTATAATTCCCAGGATTCCGGAAACAGGGGATTCAAAGCATTGTGTTTTTGTACTTGCAGGAATTGTAATGCTTGAATTTCCGTAGACATAAAGTGTTACATTGTAGTTTCCTTCTGTTAGTGAGATGTTATTTATCTCTGGAAGAGAGGTAGTTATTGTTTTCTCTCCTTCAAATGTAAGGATTGCAGTTCCAGGCAGAGATTTACCGTCAACTTTAACTTCTACAGATAGAGTATATTCTTTGTCTAAAATTATATCTGCTAAACTTTCAGAATTTGTTGACAAAGCTGTTTTCTTCTCTGAATATCCTGCTGATTTAGCTATCAGCTGGCCGTTTACGCAAGCTGGGGCGAAACCAGAAAAAGTTCCAGAGCTTGTTTGTCCTAATTCACAAGTTTGGTCAAAGCAACTGTAACTTAAATTTGCTTCAATCTTCGTTAGTGAGATGTTGTATGTATTTACTTCTATTTGCTGATTCTTATATTGACAGACATTGAAATCATTCTGCTCTTGGACTTCTGAGAAAACACCTTTTCTCGGCAGATTTTTATCTATAATAACTGAGACTGGAAATTGGAAGAGTTCTGATTCATCATATATTTGAACCATGACTGGGAAGCGAAGGTCATAGACAAAGTGGTATGGACTGTAGCAGAAGCCTAATATTCCAAGACCTTCTTGTAGCCCTATTGGTTTTGCTATCATTAGTTCATCGTCTGCTCCCGCTACTTCAAATGCACTGGGCCATTGAGAAGAATAAAGGAAGCTTACTGCTTCATCTGTTTTCTGATTAACTACAAAGTATTGGTTTTCTTTGTTTTTTAGATTATAATAATTGCCTTCTAACTTTATTGAACCTATGTTTGCCTCTAGAGCTGATTTTATGGTGTTTACAACTTCTCTTGTTTTCCAGATTTTTGGAGCGCAGGAAATTTCCACACCATCTACTGGAGCATATGAATATAAGATGTCTGCAGAATAGTTTTCAAGGAAAGATTCTGTTTTTTCTTTGTTATATATTTCTAAGGCAAGAGCAAACATCTTTCCAAGTTTTGTGCTTACTTCTACTTGATGGGAAGACTTTCTTCCTACTGTACTATCTTTTGATGCAATAAAGTCTGATTCTACACTCAATGATAGAGAGGAGTCAGACAGCCGCGCTTTTACTTTTACTTTACTGACATTCACTGAGAAACCTTGCTGGTAAAATGTATCAAAATTACATCTATCTATATTATCTTCCACGTATTTTGCTATTCCTTCTTCTATGCTTGTTTTTGTCGGCACAGATTCTTTTATTACTCCATTTCCGGCTAAGTAATACCAGTATTGAACTGGGAAACCTAGAAAGTCAAGTTGTGATGAGAAAGGATAATACTCGCTTCCAGACTCGTAAGCTTTTGGATATACAAAGCCAGCTTGTGATCCTGCTAAATTTGCAGCTTTTTTGGCGTCTTCTTTGATGCATGACAAATACGCATCGTATACTGGCTTAAGCTCTGTAGGAATTCCAGCTGAAGTTTTTTGTTTTGTAGAAGCAAAAAAGATTATTGTTCCCGCTACTAGAACTAGAGCAATTATGATAATTATAGTTAATTGTCCTCTTTTATTCTGCATTTTTGCCTCCTGTTCTGTTTACTTTCTGTTTTATTAAGCCAAGAATTTCTGTGTTGAGGTCATTACTAATTATATCTTTGAATTTTTCCCAGAGCTTCTCGTCCTCAATCAAAAGAAGATACTTCTTCATCAAACCTCTGATTTATTGTCTGGAATAAAGTATTTAAATCTTCCTTAATAACTTAGTTACTAAATAAGTTAGTAATAAGAGTTCTGCAATTATTGATACTAAAAAGAGAGAAAGAGGCTTATTATTGCCTAATTTATCGAGAATAGCGTTTCCAGTTATTAAGCTACTTGAGCGTTTATCCATCTTTTCTGTTATATTCAAAGAGAGCCATGTTCCAACTCCGACATTCTTATTTTCTACTGATAAAACAATAAGACCCGAATAAAAACCTTCCTCTTTTGCTTTAATACAAATAGGAAAAGATAAATCTTTAGCTATTGAAAAGCTTTCAGACGATATGAACTCAAGATTATAATAAGATGAATTTTTCTGATAATCTCTTATATCCCTGCTTTTCATTGAGCTTTCCGCCCAAAAAGAATTAATTTTTAAAATAATTGTCTCACCAGAATAAAAAAAAGATAATTTTCCACAAATAATTTCACTCACATCACCTTTCAGAGATAATTCAGGTGGAGAGACTCCAATTTCAACTCCTGATGAAAGAAAGATTAAATTAAATAAAGAAAAGAATAATATTGCTATCTTCAAATTATTATTGCTGAACAGCCAAGAATGTGACATTAGTTCTATAACTGAGCAGATTTTGAGTTATGTTCCCAGTGTAATTCATTAAATCAAGTACCATGTAGAAATATTCATAATTAAATGCCGCACTGCCTACAGGTTTAGATATATTAAAACTAAAATCCCCTATTCTTTCAAATGGAACAGAGATACTCGTGCCATTTATTGTTCTTGTTTTTGTACTTCTAAAATAAAGATTATTGTATATTAAATCAGAAGAATCTAAGAGCTGAGGAGTTACTGTGATATCAACATTACCTGTGTTATTTACATAAACTTTAATTTCATTTGATGTTGAGCCTTTTGTTGCATTTCCTAGAGAAATCAAATCCGGAACTTCCACTCTTATTATCGGCTGCGCAACAGCTGTCGCATATATATTTGTTTCAATCGTTGCCGTATTAGTATGCGTTGCTTCTGACAAGCTAATAACTGCGATTATAAAGAAAAGAGCAGATATAATCAAATACATCATCCTTTGGTTATTTATCATCTTGATATAATATATAATATAGGATATATTTAAACTTTTTTATTTCAGGGGAATATGGCCCCACCAAGAATCGAACTTGGGTATGATCCACGTCAAAGATCCGGTCTACCATTAGCCTATGGGGCCTACCCTTTGATGCAAACTATTACGGTATATACGTCTTGTGAGATTGTTCTTAAAAATACTATTTACTTATCTTTTCTTCTCTTTACAACGATAATGGAACCACCCTGTTTCTTCTGGAAATTCCACTCCTTTATTCTTTCGTAATACCCTACAGCAAGCTGTAGGGATAAAGATATAACTCAGTACACAATAGCTTTACAATGGTTGCTTTAGTACGTTATTCACACAAGGTCTTCAAGATAAAATATCATGTTGTTTTCTGTATCAAATACAGAAAGGATTTGTTTCTCAATGAGAACTATGTTGAAACAGTAAAAAATATATGTAAAGATATTGAAGAGAGGTTTTACGTTCTATTTGAAACAACGGGATTTGATGAAGACCACGTTCACTTTCTGATTAAGTCATTAACAACAACTTATGCTCCTGCTAAACTTTTTCAAATGATAAAGAGCATTACTGCACGAGAATTATTCAGAAGACATCCCGAAATAAAAGAACACTTGAAGGTGTTGGAAGAACTGGAATGATATTTGAAGGATTTGGAGTTGATCACTTACATACTAAGCTTTTTCCAATGCATGGGACAAAAGATATAGGAAAGTGGAAACCTCTTAA
>CAZDJT010000022.1:0-8676 GCA_964505875.1 Candidatus Woesearchaeota archaeon
GGGTCCGATTCCCGGTGCGGGCGCTATTTAATTCTGTATAAAGGCACGAAAATAAGGTTGGTTTAAAGATATTAAGCAAAATTAAAAGCATTGGGGAAATAAATGTTGATGATATTATAGATGGTTTTTCTGCCAGCAATGGAATAATAAATTTTGACCTTGAAGAAGAGACTTTTGGGCATAAAGTCATGTCTTTGTTTCTCTCGAAAAGACATACAGACCATATTCTTACCTGCGAGACGCCAAAATGCTGGGATTTTGACAGAAGAGTTGATACGCATTTATTAGCTTTGGATACTGCTCTTGGAATAATTTAAATACTACTTATTTGATGGTTTTTTATGGTTGATAGCGAAAGAGTTAAAGTTTGGACGCAAGAAGGCAATGACCGATTATTTCGAGCAACAAAAATGTTTACTGGAAGACCTAAGTTTTCTTCAGATAAAAATAATAGCGGCTTGATTTTCTCTGCTTTTTGTGATAAGAATGAAGTTTACGCTAGAACTTCACACAATCCAGAATTAGTTCTTGGAGAAGTTCTTCCATGGGATGTTGTTAGAGATGACCGATGTTTGTATGGTTTAATTGCAGAATATTCTCTTTCTGGAGGCAAACCCACTTATTTAACTCAATACGATGGTCATGATGTTCGCTTTCATAGACACAAACAGACTATTGATGAGAAGAGAGATGTTAATAGGCAAGAAATAAGACATGGGATAAATAGTTTTGTTGAGCGAGCTTTTGCCTCTTTTACTGAATTTAATGCTAAAAGGCATAAGACAGAATACATTCCTAGATTAGTTTTATATGATGCGACTGGACAATTAAATTTGATAGGATTTATGGCTAATAGAACGCCTGCTTTGGAAATACCTGAGATGGCTAAGTTGAGAGAAGAGCAAAAGTTATTGAATAATCCAGATAGAGATTGCATTACTGTTGAGTTTGCTAAATAATTATTTCTTCTCAAGAATTAAGCAAGCAGAGTTTATGCAATAATGAACTCCTGAAGGATGATCTGGAACACCTGTAAATAAATGTCCTAAATGGCTTCCACATTTTGCGCAAGTTACTTCTATTTTCTTCATACCAAAACTATTATCTTCTTTTAACTTAAGGGCTTTATTATTCGCTGCTTTACTAAAACTTGGCCAGCCTTCAAGTCCTGCTGTTGTTGAATCAAACTTTGTATCTGAAGAGAAGAGGACAGAACCGCAGACTTTGCAGTTATACATTCCTTTGTCTTTGCTGTTCCAGTATTTTCCTGAAAAAGAGCTTTCAGTCCCTTTATTCCTTAATATTTCATATTCTTCTTTTGTCAGCTTATTTTTCAATTCTTCTTCTTTCATCTTCTTATTTATTACAGCAAGTTTAAATAGTTATTTTTTTGAGCTTTTTTATGGCAGAAACTGAAAGAGTTTGGGTTGAGCAAAAGAAAGGAGAGTTTGTAGTTAGAGAAACATTATTTCAAGGAGATGGAGAATTTGCTCGTTTTTATGCTATTGGAAGAGATGGAGCCTTTACTTTATTGCGTGAGAAACTTGGAGATCCTGTAATTCTTGTTGATAAAAGAAAGTATCTTGAAGAAGCCGTTGTTGGAAGCGCTGGAAGCTTGGAAGATGTTGATGCAAAGCTTTTCAGATTTACTGAAGAATGCGCTTTTAACAGAACGAATGAGAGAAGAATTAAGTATGATAAGATTTAAGAAGCCTGAAAGGCAAGGAAATTTATGAGACAAGCAAAGAGACGAGGAAGGAACAGAAGATGGTTTGCTCTGAATCTTTCAAAAGGAAAGAAGAGAAAGATTATTGTTGAGAGTATTAAATAGATTTTTATATTGCCTTTTTTGTGTTTATTAATGGGCTTTAAGATTGTCGCTAAGGATAAGAAGACTAGAGCGAGAGCTGGGATTTTGCAGACGAGAAGCGGGAAAGCAGAGACTCCTTTCTTCATGCCTGTTGCTACAAAGACTGCTGTGAAACAGATTTCTTCTGAAGATTTGAACAGCATGAAGGCGAGAGCGATAATATCAAATGCTTTTGTTTTATCTTTGCGTCCTGGAACTAAAGTGATAAAGAAAGCTGGCGGAATTGGGAAATTTATGAACTTTCAGGGCACGGTTTTCACAGATTCTGGTGGATTCCAGATGTATTCTCCTGCTTTGTATATAAGTTCTGAGGAGAATGGAGTTATTTTCAGAAATCCTTTTAGCGGGGAAAAACTTTTTATAACTCCTGAAGCAGATATGCAGATTCAGTTGGATTTAGGAGCGGACGTTGCTATGTGTTTTGACAGCATGCCTTTGATAAGTCATTCAAAGAATGCAATTGCTGATGCTGTTAAGAAAACAGGAAGATGGGCTGTAAGATGCAAAAAATATCATGATTTTTCTCAGCAGAAAATGAAGAAAGGCAGGAAACAATTATTATTTGGAATTTGCCAAGGAGGAGTTCATAGCGATTTGAGAGAAAAGAGTGCAAAGCAGATTGCAGAGATTGATTTTGACGGCTTCGCCATCGGCGGTCTTGCTTTAGGAGAGGGGAAGGCAGATGAATATAAAATGATTGATGTGGCTAAGAAATTCTTTCCCGAAAATAAGCCCGTTTATCTTATGGGGGCAGGAGATCCAATAGAGTTGCTTGAAGCAGTTAGTAGAGGCGTGGATATGTTTGATTCCCGCTTTCCTACAAAAAATGCAAGACATGGCGCTTTGTTCACTTCTAAAGGAAGGATAATATTGAAGAATGCTGGTTTTTCTTCTGATTTCGGCCCGATAGATTCTGATTGCGTTTGTTTTGTCTGTAAGAGATACAGCAGAGCGTATTTATGTCATCTTCTCAGAATGGAAGAGGCAGTAGGTCTTCGTCTCGCCAGTTATCATAATCTTTTCTTTCTTCAAGATTTGATGAAGAGAGCAAGAGAAGAGATAAGAAGAGGGAAGTTTAAAGAATTCTTTGAGGAGTTTAAGAGAAAATATGAGATTAGAAACACAATTTGAGCTTCCACATATAACTGATACATCTGATGAATTTTTATTTTTAACAGATAATGACTCTTTTTTTATTAATGCACAAATTTCTCTTGAGAAGAGAGATGTATCTTTTGAAGCACATAGAAATGGAGAAAATTGTTCTATTCAATTAAAAGGCATCAGTAATATATTTAGTGTGTTTAAAGAAAGAACATTTAATTCTGGTTTTTTTGAAGTTTATAGAATTAAAGAGGAGAAAAATTATCTCATCTTTGGCGTTACTGCTAAGAATGAATTATATTTTCCATCATAATCTATAACTTTATAAGCAAACTTTCTATTTTTTAGGACTGGATAATAATATGGAAGCAAAAAACCTTGCTAGTTATTTATATAAGACTAAAAATCTTGAGAGTTTCTTATGCGTGACTTGCGATAGTGAAGTCTTTGATGATTTGCATGGAGTTTATAGGGGTATTGAGCCGATTAATGCAAATACTTATCCTGGCAAAGAAGGAAGAGTATTTTATGAGCTGTCTGGTTTTTCTTTAGATAGGCTTCTCGCCAGACTTGCTGAAAAAGGGAGATATTGGGATAAAGTTTCTGTATATCAAACAATTGGAAATGCAACTTCTTTTGTCTGCGGAGTTAAGGGTGCAGAGATGGCTTTAGTGGAATAAGCAAAAGTAAAAAGGTTTAAATATAGACATTTAATTATTCTATAAAGTGGACTAAGTCCGACTAAGTTATAATGGTAAATGCTTTAATAGAGATAGATGAAGAGACAAATAAGATACTTAACTTAGTGAAAGCTAAGTTTGGCTTGAGAGATAAAGGACAAGCTATAGAATATATTGTAAAGAAATTTGAGGATAAGAGTGTGGAGCCAGAATTTAAGCAGATTAATGATGGAGATGATTGGATGTTAGCTGAAAATATTCCCGACATAGACTTTTTCTTTTCTCAAATATGGCTTTCGTGCTTCGTAAATGAATTTGATAAACCTGCTGGAAAAGCATACAGAAAAATATTGGCCTCTTATAACGGATATAATCTTAAATTCTATTTTGGCAAGAAAGATTCGTTTGAAGTTGGAGAGAATATCGTTCAGCGCTTTTTAGAGGAAGAAGGATTTGCTAAAAAAGTGAATTTAGAGATAGTGAACTGGGCTGATAAGCTTAAAACTTATTCTGAGAGCATTCCTGCAAAAGGGCTTGAAAAGCTGAGCAATGATAAATTGTTTGATATTTATGAAAAGCATAATAGAATACACACTGAGTATTACCAATGGGCTTGGATTCCTGTTGCTGCAGATATGTTTCATAACAATCTTACTAATAGATTCAAAGAGTATCTCAAAACTATAATTTCTGATAAAAATAAGATAGAAGAGGCATTTCTCACTTTGACGCACCCGACAGAAAAGTCATTGATACAAATTGAAAGAGAGGAATTCTTGAGATTGGCAAAAGATATAAACGAAAGCGACTATCACAGGAAATTATTTGAAGATTTATTCAGAAGATTTCAGGAGAAAGATGCTGCAAAATATGGTTATCAAACTCACACTAAAGAATATGAAGAGCTACTCGAGAGTAAAACTTCAGAGTTGATTGCTTATATTAAACCAGAGCTTTTGAAGAAGATTAAAAGACATTATGAGAAATATTTTTATGTAAATCATATGTGGGTTGGCAAAGAACAAAGCTTTGAATTTTATCTGAAAGAGCTTGTTAAGTTAATTGACGCCAGAGCAGATATTAATGCTATGCTGGCAAACGATGAGAAAGATTTTCTTTCTGGTCTGGAAAAGAGAAAGAAGCTCTTAAGAGAGTTGAATATAGATAAAAAGTGGAAAGAGTTGTTTGATTCGTTTGGAGATTTTATGATTACTAAGATATATAGAAGATTTGCACAGATTTATGCAATTTATAAAATGGAATCTGTTTTGGAAGAAATAGGAAAAAGATTCAATATTTCTTTAATGCAAGTCCGCTTCATGCTTCCCGAGGAAGTTAAAAAAGGGCTGATGAAAGAGTTAGTTGATAAAAATGAATTGGAGGAGAGAACAAAGAGTTGCGTTTATTATGCTGAGAAAGGGAAGGGGGCAGTTTATACCGGTATTAGAGCCAGGCAGATTGTTGATAGTATAAAGAAAGATGAATTTAAAGAAGTGAATGAGTTTAGAGGGCAGATTGCTTGTATTGGAAAAGCAACAGGTAAAGTTAAGATAATTATCAGACCTAAAGATATGCATAAGATGAAGAAAGGAGATATTCTTGTTTCTATTGCGACAGACCCGGATATTGTTTCTGCTATGAAGAAGGCAGCTGCAATTGTGACAGAACAAGGCGGAGTTACGAGCCATGCAGCGATTGTCAGCAGGGAATTAAGAATTCCTTGCATTATTGGAACAAAAATAGCTACGAAAGTTCTAAAAGATGGAGACCTTGTGGAAGTTGACGCTACAAAAGGAATTGTTAAGATATTGAAGCGAGCATAAAGTAAAGATTACACAAATTATTATCTTGCTGACGATATTTGATATTACAGTTATTTATTATTAATTAGATTATATAAAGAAAACTAATCCTGCTTGTGAGAATTAAAGTGTTTTTCCTTCCAAAGGACTGCCTTCTAAAGCGTGGTTGCTTGGGCTTGAAGCAAGAATTGCTTTTCCTAAATTATCTGTAAATTTGACTACTGCTTCAAATATATCTTTTCTTTCTTCTATCTTGTTTTCTGCTCCATCGTAATTAAAAATTACGTCTCCTCTTCTTTCATTAATCCAAGGCAGTGAAATGAGCAATTTATTTCCCCTTCTTGTTGGAATGGTTAAACTGCCATAGATTTTATCTGTTGCCGTTTCATCATATCTTCCCTCTTGTGAAGTCATTTTTGTCGCTTTTTCTAGTATTCTATGGTCAATTGCCATCTTCGCTGTGAAGTAAAGCTTTCTAAGAGAATTAAATACTGCATAATTTGTGTTTGTCATTTGTTTGAACATGTTTTATTGGATATCCTTTAAGATATAACTGTCTGAGATGTCCTTTATAAGTTTTGCTGGGCACTCTTCTACTGTCTTTTCTTTGCTGAGAAAAGATTCTAGGGCTTCATTTTTCTTTTCTCCAATAAACAAAAGAAGAGCCGTTTTCGATTTTAAGATTAGCTTCTTTGAGGAAGTCATTCTATCTTTTGGAAGTTTAGGAGAATCTTCCATATTCAGATAATATTGTGATTCCTCTCTGATTGAATGGTGTTGAGGAAATAGGGCTGCTATGTGTCCGTCCTCACCTGCACTAAGCAAAATAATATCGTATTCTCCCCCAAATTGAATGAGTTCTTTCTCATAATTATCTATACCTGAATCTGGCGCATCTTCATCAAACATGAATGGATGAACATTTTCTGCTGGTAAGCTAGAACTTTTTATAAGAAAGTCAATAAGATAAGTGTTAGCAAGTTTGAAATTGCTCTCTGGACTGTCAAGAGGAACGAGACGTTCGTCAATCATAAAAATATGAACTTTTTTCCAGTTTATTGTCTGCCATTTTAGATTAGTAAATACTCCAGAAACTGAAGTTCCTCCTGGGAGTGCTAAGACAACTTTCTCTTTTGTTTTCAAGATTTCATTTATCTTTTGCGCTATAATCTCTGCTGCTCTTTTTTCTATTTCTTCTTTTTTTCCTTTTATTAATTGCATAAGATAATAAAGAAAAAGAGATTTAAGACCATATCGGTCTTTTCTTACACTATATTTATAATCTCTATCTCATTGGCCTGATAATGAAGAGAAAAAGTGTCAGTATTGTCGTTTTTGGGGGAACTGGGGATTTGATGAAGAGGAAACTTGTTCCTGCTTTTGCTAAACTTGTTGAGGAAGGTAAGATGGGGAAAGAAGACAGGATAATTGGAATTGGAAGAAGGGAATTTGGCAATGAGGAATATAAAGAATTTCTTGCTGAAGATATGCCTGAGAACAAAGAACTTGTAAGGAAATTACCTGTAAATTATATTCAGATTGATATAGAGAAAGAAGATTTGAGCTCGCTAAAGAAGCATTTGGAAAGCTTTGAACCCAAAGAAGGAGCAGACAGAATCTTTTATCTCGCTGTGGGATACTCTCTTTTTCCATTGATTGTTGAGAAGATTAGAGAACAGGGAATGGAGGAGCAGAAGAAGGGAAAGACAAGAATAGTCTTTGAAAAACCATTTGGGAATGATTTAGAGAGCAGCGATAAATTGGAAAAGGAAATCGGCTCTGTCTTCTCAGAAGAAGATATATTCAGAATTGACCATTATCTGGCTAAAGATTCAATTATTCTTTTAGGTGAGCTGAAGAAAAAGAAAGATTTTGACTCTATATTGAATAAAGACAATGTTTCTGCTGTGGAAATAATTGCAGATGAGGAACTTGGAGCTGGAAGGAGGGCATATTATGATTCTTCTGGAGCAATAAAGGATGTAATTCAGAATCATTTATTGCAGATATTATCTCTTCTTCTTGATAAAGATAAGATTTCTGTTTTAAAGAAGATTAATTTTGTTAGCTCTAAAGATAATCTGCTCGGGCAGTATGAATCCTATTTATCTGAGCTGAAAGATTTCGGAGTTAAAGAAAGCAAGACAGAGACATTTGCTTCTCTTGTCTTTCTTTGCGAAGACAAAAGATGGAAAGGCGTTTCTCTGAGATTAAGGACAGGCAAGAAATTGAAAAAGAAGAAAGGGGAGATCAAGATAAGTATAAAAGATAATGTGAAGACTGGAGAGATTAGTAAGATAATTGATAAAATCAGAAGCGATTATTTGCACTTTGATGAGAATAAAAGAGAGATTATAATTGATATAAAGTCCAAGAGAGATGAATACTCTACACTTATTGGCAAAGCAATGTCTGGAGAAAAAGAGCTATTTGCGAAAGTCGATGAAGTAAGAGAATGCTGGAGAATTATTGAGGATATTGAGAAGACTAAGAAGATAATTAAGTTTGTTATCTATAAAGATGGTCAAGAGATTGAGTAGTTAACTTATTTACTGGATAGGGCAGACGAGAATAATTTGCTTTCATTTTCCCATTGTCTTGAAATCTGCCATTGTCTTGAGATCTGAAAACTTCAATTCTGGGATTGTCTCTATGTTTTTTAGATAGCTTATCTCCATGTCCTGCCAATTCTAGGAAGAAATCAATTGAAGGCAGGAAATCATATTCTCCTAGTTCTAAAGGATGACACCAGTGATTTTTCTTTACTTTACTATCTTGCTCTACTAAATTTCCCCCTATTTGTCTTGCTGGAAAACAGTGAACATCGCAAGGCATGTAAAAATCAGCATGTTCCCAATGTGTACGAACAATCCATGGAAAAGCAGCCCCCATTATCTCAATTTCTAGACCAGATTCTTCTTTAACTTCTCTATACAGAGCCTGCTCAAAACTTTCCCCATCTTTTACAGTTCCTCCATGAAAGTCGTGCCTTAAATGGCTAAGAGGGACTCTTTCATCATGCCTTTGATTGATTAATATTTCTCCTTTCTCGTTTGTTATATATGCTATGGTGATAAGTTTATATTTTACCTGCTTTATAGGAGAAGAGGAAGTTCCCATGATTTTCCTATTTATTAGATGTTTAAAAAGATTTATGTTGTTTGTCTTTGCTCTGTTCTTTCTGCTTTCTCAGTATTATAAGGAATGACTAGAAAGCCAG
>CAZDJT010000023.1:0-8051 GCA_964505875.1 Candidatus Woesearchaeota archaeon
ATAAATATGCGCGCCACCCTCGGTATGTTGAACATCCATTGTGGTTTGTGGGATTAGGACTCACATTTGGATACACATCAATGCTGTGGTTTGCCGCTTATTTGTTCGTTGCATTAGCAATTTCAGCATATTTTGAAGAACAAGAGCTTGTAAAACGTTATGGTGGGGAGTATTTGAAATACAGAAAGAAGACACCGGCATTCTTTGTGGGGGGCAAAAAGTTGAGATTCTGATTAAAAAAGATGACTTTAAAGAAGGTAAATTGAAAGTTGACAGCTATCTTAGATTGGATAAACTATTTTCTCTTGAAAAATCTTTAGTTAAGTATAAAGCTGGTTCGCTAAAACAAGAAAAATTTAAAGAAATACTGGAGAGGCTTTGTTATTTTTTAAAGAATTAATTTACCACATGCCATATTACTGCCGTGGCTCCAATGATAAAGATAAGAGAGAGAATCCATGCAAGTGTTTTGGAGTAAGGAATGGAGTATTCCGGCTTTCTGTCTCCTTCGGCTTTTGCTCTTTTTACCATGAGCAAAATTAGTATTGCAATTAAACCGCCTGAAATTACTCCTCCAACTCCTAATATTGTGATAAATGAAGTTTTATTTATTATATGCAGAGCAATGAAAAGAATGAGTGGAATTGAGATTGTCCAGAGCCACGCCTTGAATTTTGTTTTTTTATAGTCAAAACGCAAGTTGTTCATCAAAGAGACAGAAAGAGAGAGGTATGATGTGAACATTGTTAGAATACCGAGAATAATAAATGGCTTTCCTAGAGCAAGAGTTGCTATTTCTGGCGTATTAAGACCTTTATATCCTAAAACAACCAAGGCGAATAATACATATATTATAAAAGAAATTACATGTGCGATAATAATTGACCTTTTCATAGCTCTTTTTTCATCTCCCAATATGAGTTTAACTTCTGTGATTGAATTAAAGGCAAGATATGCAAATAATATTACTCCAAATGGAGCAAAGAAATTTTGATTATTTATGTATGTTAGGTTATTTATGTCAATTTTGTCAAAGAATAAAATAGTGATAAGAGCTACTAAAATTAAAATAATAATTATACCGAAGGATTCGCCGCTTTTCAAGGCTTTTATTCCATAAAAAGTAAGCGCGGAGAGAATTATCCAGAAGATTATACTTATTGCAAAAGAGTATTGTGCTGTGCCAAATATAAGATAACTAAAAGATTCTCCCTCTGCTATCAAATAAGCAAGAACTGCTGCGTAAACCCCAAACGCAACAGCCAAGAACATTATTTTTTTGCCGAACTTTCCAAGATATTTGCTTGCGAAACCAGTAAGCTGATGATTGTTTTTAGTTCTTAGAGAGATTTCTCCAAGGTAAAGCATTAGAATAGTGATGAACAGGCCGATTAAGAATAGATGAAGAAGTCCAATTGCAAAACCGGATTTCATCATTACGAAAGGTATGGCGAGGAAACCCGCTCCTACAATCGTGCCTATGAGTTCTGATATAGCCAAGAAAGTCTTATTCATTTCCTCTTTTTCCTTTAACAAGTATTAAAAAAGGCAGTTATTTAATGCTTTTGTAGGCCCATAGTTTAGTGGATAGAACGACAGGCTTCGGAGCCTAAGGAACCAAGTTTCCTTAAGGCATCAACCTCCTTTTTGGAGATGCCAATCGGAGAAACCTGTAAACCGGGGTTCAATTCCTCGTGGGCCTATTTGCTTCGCAAAGATTTAATATAAACTTTGACAAACCTCAAGAACAAAGTTCTTGACGGCCATCAAGATTCAAAAAATCTTGAGGGTTTAACAAAGCAAGGTTTGCTTCGCAAAGATTTAATAAATGAGATATATAAGGTAGTAAATGGTAAAAAAGATTGAAGATAAGATAGTAAAAGATGTGAAGGGAATTACTGCTGAGAAGGATGAGTTTTCTGAATGGTTCACGCAGATAATGCTTAAAGCGGATTTAGCTGATTATACTAATGTTTCTGGATGCATTGTTTTCAAACCGACTGCTTATTCTATCTGGGAAAAGATTAAAGAAGAAGTTGACTTGAGGTTTAAGAAGATTGGAATGCAAAATGTTTACTTCCCTTTGTTGATTCCTGAGAAGACTTTGAAGAAGGAGCAAGAACATTTGAAAGGATTTTCTCCAGAAGTTGCTTGGGTTACTAGTGCTGGAGGCAGTGAGTTGAGTGAGAGGCTTGCTATAAGGCCTACATCTGAAACAATCATGTATGAATCTTTCTCTAAATGGATAAGAAGTTGGAGAGACTTACCTTTAAAATATAATCAATGGAATAATGTTATCAGGTGGGAGTTTAAGCATCCTGTCCCTTTCTTAAGAACTAGAGAATTTTTGTGGAACGAAGGGCACACAGTGTTTGCAAGCAAGAAAGAGGCGGAAGCTGAGAAGGAACAGATAATAGGAATTTACAAAGAAGTTTGCGAGGATTATCTGGCTTTGCCTAGTTTGATTGGAAGGAAAAGCGATAAAGAGAAATTTGCTGGAGCAGAGTATACTATCTCTATGGAATTTTATCTACCTAATGGTAAAAGCGTACAAGGCCCTGATTTTCATCACGATGGGCAGATTTTTGCCAAAGCTTATGATATAAAATTCCTTAATAAAGAAGGAAAAGAAGAATATGCTTATCAGAATACTTTTGCTATAAGCACCAGAATGCTGGGAGTTCTATTTGCCGTTCATTCTGACAAGAAAGGTTTGATATTACCTCCTAAAATTGCTCCAAACAAGATTGTCTTTGTCCCTATATTATTTGAAGACAGCAAGAACAAAGTTTTGGGAAAGATAAAAGAACTTGGAAAGAAACTTTCTTCTTTCAGTCCGATAATTGATGATAGAGAAGAGTATAAACCTGGATATAAGTTTAATGAATGGGAACTTAAAGGAATTCCTATAAGAGCGGAGATTGGGCCAAAAGAGCTGGAGAAGGAAGAAGTTATTTTAGTTAGAAGAGATACACTTGTTAAAGAGACTGTTAAGATTAAAAACTTGAATGCAAGAGTCTCAGAGATGCTGGATGAAATTCAGGAAAACCTATTCAATAGAGCAAAGAAGCTTTTGCAAGAAGGGATTGTTAAAGTGAAGAGTTTGGAAGAAGCGAAGAAAGCTATTGAAAATAAGAAGATTGTTCTCGCGCCGCTGTGCGATGATGAAGGAACGGAAATTGAGCTGAAGGCTAAGTTGCTGGGAGCTAAAGTTTTGAATA
This sequence comes from Candidatus Woesearchaeota archaeon, assembly GCA_964505875.1. Lineage (GTDB taxonomy): Archaea > Nanobdellota > Nanobdellia > Pacearchaeales > GW2011-AR1 > CAZDJT01. The sequence goes on from CAZDJT010000023.1 coordinate 3,222, forward strand.
TTCCTGAGCAGAAAGCAGGAGATTTAGCTAAAAGTAAATGCATTATTTCTGGGAAGAAAGCAGATTATTTTGCTTATATAGGGAAGTCTTACTAGTTTGTTGTTCGTTAACAACAAGAATTAAAAACATACTAATTTTTTATTAAATATGGTTGAATTGAACTTTAAAGCAGGAGATAGAGTTCGGCTTCGATTAGCGCAAGAAGAGAAAGATGTAACTATTTTAGATAGTCCTGATAGTAGCTTGGTTCTGGTAAAATTGGATTCTGGATATAATATTGGCATTCTTAAAGAAAATATACTTGCTTATAGAATTCTGGAGAAATTCAAGGATGAAGACAGAGAGTATAAAATTCCTCAGAACCCTGAGCTTCCTTCTATTGGACTTGTTATTACTGGAGGGACGATTGCATCTAAGCTTGATCCTAGAACTGGAGGAGTTAAGCCTTTGACTGATATAGGCGAGTTTGCAGATTTTTATCCTGATTTGTTTAAGAGAGTTAACGTCAAGAAAATTGAGAGCCCGTTCATGATTCTTTCAGAATCAATGTCTTCAGAACATTGGATTAAAATTGCTGAAGCTGTAAAGAGTATGCTTGATGATGGGGAGATTAAAGGAATAATTGTAATGCATGGGACAGACACACTGCATTATACTGCTTCAGCTCTTTCTTTTTTCTTGCAAGATTTAAACAAACCAGTTGTTTTAACTTATAGTCAGAGAAGCATTGATAGAGCAAGCAGTGATGCTGACTTGAATTTAAAGTGTGCTGTGCAGTTTGCTTTATCTGATTGTGCTGAAGTAGTTTTAGTTGGACATGCAACAACAAATGATGATTATTGCTATGCTCTAAGAGGGAATAAAGTAAAGAAAATGCATTCAAGCAGAAGAGATGCATTTAAACCAATTAATACTAAACCGCTCGCTAAAGTTTTTTCTGATAGAGTTGAGTTTATTTCTTCTTATAAGAAGAGAGATGAAAAGGGGAAAACAGCGCTAGATTCTGCTTTTAGTGATAAAGTTGCTCTTGTTAAATTTTATCCTGGGCAGAGTCCAGACATACTTGACTTTTATGCCTTAAAGTATAAAGGAATTGTTTTGGAGATGACTGGTTTGGGGCATGTTGCAGCATCTGATTCTCTTAATAGCTGGTTGCCTGCTTTGAAGAAGCACATTCGTTCCGGCCTTGTGGTTTGTGCTGCTGCACAGACTGTGAATGGACGAGTTGATTCTTATGTTTATACAACTGGTAGAGATTTGTCTGATGCTGGAGTTATTTTTCTGGAAGATATGCTTGCTGAGACAGCTTTTGTAAAATTAGGATGGGTGCTTGGGCATTATGGTTGGAAGAAAAGCGTGAAAGAGAAGATGCTGGAGAATTTTGCTGGAGAGTTTAATGATAGATTGGAAGTTAGCTAATATAGTTTAACAATATTATAAATAAATTTAGATTAATTTAAGATAATATTAAGATTTTTAATAAGCAATGAATACATAAATTATTAAATATGCTATTTTGCTTAGTTGAATAAGATGGCAAAAATATTAGTAACTGGAGGGGCAGGTTTTATAGGAAGTCATGTTGTTGATAGACTTGTAGAATTGAAGCATAATGTTTCTGTAATAGATAATCTTTCTACTGGAAGAGAAGAGAATGTTAATTCTTCTGCTAGATTTTTTTCTAAAGATATAAGAGAAGATTTAAGCGAGCTGTTTGATAAAGAGAGATTTGATTATGTTTTTCATCTTGCAGCACAAGTAAATCTTAGAAAATCATTTGAGGATATGAAAGAGGATGCAGAGATAAATATAATTGGAAGTTTGAACGTGATTGCTAATTGCGTCAAATATGGAGTTAAGAAGATAATATCTTCTTCTACTGGTGGCGCTATTTATTCTGCGAAAGCCGAGATTCCATGTTCGGAAGAAAGTGAGATAAATCCTGAATCGCCTTATGGTTTGACTAAATGGACAATTGAGAACTATTTGAGAATAAATAAAGAGAAGACTGGTTTGGACTATGTTTGCTTGAGATATGCTAATGTTTTTGGGCCACGACAGAATGCTAAAGGAGAAGCAGGAGTTATTTCTATTTTTATTGATAATCTTCTTTCTGGCAAAGAGTTGACTATTTTCGGAGATGGGAAACAGACCCGGGATTTTATATTTGTTAAAGATGTTGTCGAGGCTAATATTCTATCTTTTAATTTATCGGGAACTTTTAATGTGTCAACAGGAAAAGAGACGGGAGTTTTAGAAATTGCTGAGAAGATTAAGAAGATAGTCGGTAAAAATACAGAGATTGTGCATAAGAAAGAGATTAAAGGAGAGCTTTTACGAAGCTGTTTGAGCTGGCAAAAAATAGGAAAGCTTGGCTGGGCGCCTAAATATTCTTTGGATGCTGGATTGCAAGAGACTGCAGATTGGTTTACTCTTTACAACAGCAAATAAGCTATTATTGTAACTATCTAGGGATGACAAATAGAAAGGTTTAAATATGAAAAAATAGTCGCTTTCCTATGGGTGTTTTATTGGAAGATTCATCTTTAGCACGTATAGATGCTGCTAAAGAGCGCATTGATGCTAGGCGTATCGAAGATTATGTTCAATTAATGCATAGAGACTTAATGCAAGAAGTTATCAGGCATGCTCCTACTTTAGATGAAGATAATGCTGCACGCCAGAATCTAGTTGTTAAAAGTTTTAGAAATGCTTGGGATTATGTTTTGCAGAAATTTAATGGATCTGTAGATATTATGTTCTTGCAAGATGTTGCAGGAAGATTAGAACCTCCAATGGCTGTAGAAGGCAAGGAATATGCTCAATTACGTAAAGGATTAGTTGAGCTTAAGATTAATGGACGAACTTATGTTCCACCAAGTGATAAATCTCGTATCCTTGTTGCTTTGGAACGTGTGGAAGGCGCTGCAAAAGATGCAAACCTACATCCAGTTGAAGAAGCTCTTTTTTACAATCTTCATTTAACACGTATTCAGCCTTTTGAAAATGCAAATAAACGTACTGCAAATATAATAATGAATGCTATTCTTTATAAAAATGGATATTTTCCTGTTCACTTAAGAGAACAAGATGTTGGACCATATAAAAAACTTATAGGGGACGCTATTCTAGGCTTTCGTGAGAGTGCAGCCAAATACGATCCTAAAGATAAAGAGCCATTTATATTTCCTGAAAGAAACCAGAAAATATTTTATAATTTCCTTGGTTCTCGTGAAGCTTCTGAGCTTTCTTTGGCTGAAGATAGGTTGAGAGGCTTACATTCTTATAAAATTGAATTTAGCGGAGTAAAAGAGAGAGGCGCTCTCTTTGCAGCAAAGAATAATATTCATAAGTGGTTTGACTCTCATGGTCTACCTCATCAAGAAAGACTTACTACTACTGGAATGAGAACATTAGAAGTTTTTGGAGATATACCTCGAGATAATTTAGGAACTCTATTGAGAAATATTAGAGGAATAGGAAGTTTTAGTATAATTGATAATGGTCGACATTAATCATTCTTTTCTGAAATAAACTTATAAACTATACTTATCATTATATTTCATGGAAGTAAATGAAAAGAAAGATTATTCAAAAATAGGATTCAAGGCAGGGTTGGAGATACATCAGCAGCTTGATTGCGGGAAACTATTTTGCGCGTGTCCTGGATACTTGAGAAGCGATAAAGCTGATTTTGTTGTTATGAGGAAACTGCACGCCGTAGCTGGTGAGAGTGGAGAAGTTGATGCCGCAGTACATCATGAGTCTGAGCAAGACAGGAATTTTTATTATGAAGGATACAAAACGGGAACTTGTTTAGTTGAATTGGATGAGGAACCGCCACATATGGTTAATGAAGAGGCGCTGGATGAGGCGGTTAAAATTGCTTTACTTCTTAATTGCGAGATTTATCCTATTGTGCAGATAATGAGGAAGACTGTGATTGATGGAAGCAATACTTCCGGCTTTCAGAGAACTTTTCTTATAGGGCATGATGGTTTTATAGAAACTTCCTTTGGCAAAGTTCCTATTGAAAGTGTTGCTTTGGAAGAAGATTCTGCAAGAATTGTTTCTAAAGATGGAAAAAACGCAATTTATCGTCTTGATAGATTAGGGATTCCTCTTGTTGAGATTGGAACTGCGCCGGAAATCTTTAAGCCAGAACAGATAAGAGAAGGAGCATTGAAAATTGGAGAGATATTGCGGGCTTGCAAGGTCAAGAGAGGAATAGGGACAATAAGACAAGACATCAATATTAGTATTAAAGGACATGATAGAGTAGAGATTAAAGGTTTTCAGGAGCCGAGCATGATGGTTATAACTGCTGAGAAAGAGATTGAGAGGCAGATTGCAGAAATTGGAAAAGGGAAGACAAGTGGAGAAGTAAGGAATGCAAAAGAAAACGGAGAGAGCGAATTTTTAAGACCTATGCCTGGAAGTGCGAGAATGTATCCTGAAACAGATTTGCCTTTGCTTAAAATAGGAAGAGAGAAAATAAATCAGATTAAGAAAGTTTTACCTAAGTTGAAACATGAAATAAAGATGGAGTTGAAGAAGAAAGGACTTAGTGAAGAAATGATAGGGCTTGTTTTGGATGGAAATCTTGAAGAGTTTGAAGAGTTAGTTAGATTTTATGAGAAAGATGGAAATTTGATAGCTAAGATGATTAGTTTATGGAGAAATGAAATTGCCAGTAAGCTGAAGATTAATTTTAGTCAAGTTAAAGAGAAAGTAAATTCTCAAGTTTTGGCGCAAATATTGGAGAAGTTGGATAATAAAGAGATTAACGAGGGAGATATTAGGGGAGTAATGATGAAAATTGCTTCTGGA
>CAZDJT010000024.1:0-7931 GCA_964505875.1 Candidatus Woesearchaeota archaeon
ACCATTAGTAATAGTTATATTTGGAGATAAAGTAGCTCAAATATTATGGAGAGAACAGCCTTTCGCATTTGTCATAGAATCAAAAGAAGTCAAAGATAGTTTCATGAAATACTTTAATCACTTCTGGAAACAGTAAAACCCTAAACCTTATTAACCCTCCTCAATTCTCTCAAATATGCCGGAATATATCAGCAAGGAGATGACACCTAAGGAAAGACAAGAGTTAGAAGAGCTAGTTGCACTTCTTAGCGGTATAAGAGGAATGCACACTGAGCTTGTAACTGTCCTTATCCCTGCAGGAACAAACATTCATCAAGTATCTAGTCAGCTTGCGGCTGAAGCTGGAACCGCAGAAAATATTAAATCAAAAGCAACAAGAACCGCTGTCGTAACTGCTTTAGAGACAATAATAAGAAAATTAAAAGAATACAAGCAAACTCCAAAAAACGGTCTGGCCTTATACTGCGGAAATGTATCAGAAAAAGAAGGTGGCCAAGACATAAAAATCTGGGACTACGAGCCTCCAAAACCACTCAATGTAAGAATTTACAGATGCGATAAAGTTTTTGTCGTTGAACCTCTGCAATATATGCTTGAAGTGGATGAAGTATATGGCCTTCTGGTAATAGATAGACAGCAGGCAACCATAGGTGTTCTGGAAGGAAAACAGATTAAAGTTATTAGAACTCTTACATCTGGCGTCCCAGGTAAAGTAAGAGCTGGAGGACAAAGTAGTCAAAGATACCATAGAGTTACAGAAGGCTTGGCAAAAGAATTCTTTAGAAGAGTTGCAGATGAAATGAAAATAATCTTTTTTGAAATGCCTAAACTAAAAGGAATTCTTGTCGGCGGCCCCATTCCTACAAAAGAAGACTTCTTGGAAGAAGGAGAATTAGTAACAAAGTTAAAAGAAAAAGTAATTGCAGTAAAAGACATAGGTTATGTAGATGAACACGGATTAAAACTGCTAGTTGAAAGCTCTGGAGAGGAGATATCTCAGCAAGAATTTGTAAAAGAGAAGAATGTTATAAGTAAATTCTTTGAAACAATAGGGAAAAACAAAGATAAAGCGGTTTATGGTATTGAAAGGACAAAACTAGCGCTTCAGAGAGGAGCAGTTTCCCTCCTTCTTATAACAAAGGATTTTCCAAAGAAAGAGATGGCAGAGCTTGAAGCTTCTGCAGAGAACATCGGGGCAGAAGTAGTAATAATCTCAACAGAAAACCAGGATGGTGAGCAATTCCTAAATCTTACAAAAGGCGTCGGCGCTCTTCTCAGATTCAGCTTGGAATGATTATCTTTTGGTTCTGTTAAAAGAATAATATACCAAACTCGCTAAATGTATATAAATTCAGCTTATACACTTCACAATAGCAACTTAGCTATAAAAATAAATCTTCCATAACAACAATCAATTTAAATGCATTATCCAATCATAATATAATGGATTTCCCTTTAGGTAAGAAAAAAAAGCAGGAGGAGTTACTTTTAGAAGCAAAGAACTTCTTTGATGCTCACAAGAAAGACATTGGTCCGACAATAAGAGAAAAAGAAAGAGTTATAGTGATAAACTTCTCGCATCTCTCTCATTTCTCTCCAGAGTTATCAGAAAATCTAATTTCAGCTCCAGAACAGACAATTCCTATTCTTGAAATGGCGCTTGAAGAATCTGGGCTTATTCAAAACCCAAGAATAAGATTTGATGAACTGCCAAGAACAACAAATGTAAAAATTAGAGAGGTTAGAGCAAAACATCTTGACCAGTTCATATGGATAGAAGGCATAGTCAGACAAGCTTCTGATGTCCGTCCTCAAGTAGTAAACGCAAAGTTTGAATGTCCAAATTGCGGTGCTGTTCTCTCCGTTCTTCAGATAGACAGAAAATTCCATGAGCCTTCGCGTTGCTCTTGTTCTTGGAAAGGCTCTTTCAAATTGATATCTAAAGAAATGGTAGACACGCAAAGACTTGTAATTGAAGAATCTCCAGACTCTCTTGATGGCGGAGAACAGCCAAGAAGAATTAATGTCTTCCTGAAAGAAGATCTTGTAGATCCAAGAATGGAAGAAAACACAACTCCTGGAAGCAAGATAAAAATCTTCGGTATTCTGAAAGAGGTCCCCGTCCCTTTGCAAACAGGAGCAATATCAACGAGATATGACATAGCAGTAGAAGCAAACAACATGATTCCTCTGGAAGAATCTTTTGCAGACCTAAATGTTTCAGAAGAAGAAGTAAAAGATATTCTTGAAATGGCCGCTTCTCCAGACATATTTAATAGACTCTCTAGAAGCATAGCTCCAAGTATTTATGGTTTTGACAGAATAAAAGAAGCTGTTCTCTTGCAGCTTTTTGGAGGAATAAAGAAAAAGAAATCAGATGGAGGAAGCACAAGAGGAGATATCCATATACTTCTTGTCGGAGATCCAGGAGTAGCGAAATCTGTCTTGCTTAAATTCGCCTCAACAATTGCACCAAAAGGACGTTATGTCTCAGGAAAAGCAGCAAGTGCAGCTGGACTTACAGCAGCAGTAGTCAAAGATGAATTTCTTAAGGGCTGGTCTCTAGAAGCAGGAGCTATGGTTCTTTCCAATAAAGGAACAGTATGTATAGATGAAATAGAAAAAATGACGGAGCAGGATCGTGCTGCCATGCATGAAGCAATGGAACAGCAGACAGTTACAATATCTAAAGCAAATATCCATGCAACACTAAGAGCAGAAACAACAGTCTTAGCGGCTGGAAACCCCAAGCTTGGAAGATTTGACATCTACACGCCAATACCTCAGCAAATAGACATCTCTCCAGCACTTCTCAGCAGATTTGATGTAATTTTTGTAATTAGAGATATACCTAATAAAATCCAGGATGAAGCAATAGCCACACACGTGCTTGAAGAGCATAAGCAGGAAGTCGTCAGAGATGTAATAGACCAAAAACTTCTAAGAAAGTATATTTCTTATGCAAGACAGAAGTTTAAGCCAAAATTGACAGATGAAGCAATAGAGGAAATAAAGAATTTCTACGTAAAGCTGAGAAATCAATCAGTAAGCACTGAATCAGAAATAAAACCAATTCCTATAACAGCAAGACAGCTGGAAGGAATAATAAGAATCTCTGAAGCGTGTGCAAAACTTAGATTAAAGAATGAAGTTGGAAGAGATGATGCAAAAAAAGCAATTGACCTTATAAAAATGTCATTGCAACAAGTTGGATATGATGAAGAGACAAAAACATTTGACATTGATAAGATAACTACTGGAATCTCAAGTTCAAAAAGAGGAAAAATATTGGCTGTCAGACAGACAATAGCAGAACTTGAGACAAAATTAGGAAAGTTAATTCCAATGGAAGAGCTTGAAAAAGCCCTTCAAGGCAAAATATCAGCTATAGAAATGGAAGATGCTATCAATCAACTGTCAAAATCAGGAGATATATTCAAGCCAAGGAAAGGATTTATTCAGAGGCCTTGAGTAAACAAAAACTTATAAGGGAAGAAAAATAGAAATAAAAATGAGCGCATTAGAACAGACATACAAAAGAAACATTGCTTACAAATTTAGAATTGGGCAAATCTTAGCAGGAAAGCCAATCTTAGAAGCGGATAAACTTCGTTTTGTAGAAATAGCTGATAAGCACATAGTAAGAGTAAATGTTATTGCAAACGTTACAGATAAGTATATTCAAGATGGAGAAAAGAAATTCGGCTCTCTAACTCTAGACGATGGCTCAGGGCAGATAAAAGCAAAAGTCTTCGGAGAAGATATAGAAATGTTTTCTAAATTCAGCCAGGGAGATACAGTATTAGTCATCGGTCTCTTAAGATTCTGGAACAATGAAGTTTACATAACTCCAGAGATAATGAAGAAAAAAGAGACTTCATATCTTCTTCTTCGCAAAGTGGAGATAGAAGCAGAAATGCCCAAAACTCTGGAAAAAGGTCAGCTTACGGCAATGAAAGATAAAATCTTGGAAATGATTAAATCAGCAGAAAAAGAAGGCGGTCTTGACATTGATAAGATAATCATGGAATTGAAAGAGCGCCCAGATATAATAAATCAGGAAATAAAGAAGCTTCTTGAAGACGGCATTGCTTACGAGCCTCGCCCAGGAAAACTAAGATATCTAGGTTAATTTTATTCTTCTAGGTAGTTAATTTTAAATACTACCTAGTATTACCTAATAGTATGGAGAGTATCAGCTTAAAGTTGGAAAGTAATTTCTTGCACGCAATAGAAAAGATTATGAGAAAGCATAATTACATGACAAAAACAGAATTCATAAGAGAATCTATTAGGGATAAGATTAGAAGGTTAGAAGAGAAAGAAATAACTGAAGATAATGATATGATAAGTCAGATAATAAAGAGTGAGAAGAACATTAAGAAAGGAAAAATAAAAGAGCTTAAATATTAATATATTTTATGAGTTCCTACTGCTTCTATGATTATTCTATTATTTTTTGAGTCAATAACATAAATAGCTCTAATATCTGAACCAAGCCAGCAAGCCCATTTACCCTTTAATCTTCCTTGTAGAAGATGAGCTCCAATTTCTCTGTAAGGATTTTGCCTTAATCTATTAAGTTTATCTTTGATATCTTTTCTTAAAGATAAATATTGCTGAAGCCTTTTTTCTGTTTTAGAATTAGCAGTAAATATACTATACATGAAACCTATCTTCTCTTTCTTTCACTCTTCTTATTAATCTTCATAGCAATCCATATTAACAAAATCAGAGCAAGCAACAGAAGAACAAATCTGCCAAAGTTCCCTAGATTCTCCCAATTAGCAACAGTTCCATACATGATAGCCCCAATGCCGGAAGCCATAAGAGCAGAACCAACTGGCTCAACAGACAAAATTCCATATCCCAACATAAGAGCAACAATACCAAATATTACAGCAATTATAAAAATAATCTTGTTGTATCCTTTCATAGCATCATTATAATCTTTCTGGCAATAATTGCACTCTTTTATGCCCGTCGTACAGCCATTATCAGCATAATCGTAAATAGGTTGCCCTTCATCAGCATAGCATTTCTGCTCTTGTTCTCTCAAAGCTGCAGGAAAAGTGCAGTTTTCCGCACTTGTAGGATAAACTTTAGGATAATTAACAAACTCTGCTCCCGTGTTACAGAAAGTCTTATATTCTGGAGGAGGATAAAATGCCCTTATTCCATTATGTAAAAGAAACATGAAAACAATGAATATTCCTATTCCCAAAACCAGATTTTTTACATTCATGCTTTTCCTTAGAGAAGATATTATTTAAATCTAATCCTAATAACAAAGCTTTAAAACCATATTCTCATCAATTTAAACATGAAAAGCTATGAAGAACTGCTAAAACAAGCGTATAATAAAGTAAAAATAGTCAGTAAAGGCTCTGACAGATTCTCTGTACCAGAAGTATCAGGAATGATCTCAGGAAAGAACACAATAATTACAAATATAAAACAAATAGCAGATTATCTAAGACGCCCTATAGAACATCTAGCAAAATATCTCCAAAGAGAATTAGCAACATCTGGAAAGATGGAAAATGACCGTCTTGTTCTAAATACAAAAGTAAATTCGGGAAAAGCTAACGATAAAATCTTGCTATATACAAAAGAATTTGTTATATGCCCGGAATGCCAAAAGCCAGACACGGAAATTGTCTCAGAAAAAGGAATAAAGTTCAAACACTGCCTTGCTTGCGGGGCAAAGTCGCCAGTAAAGAGCATATAAAATGTACATAAAAATACATAAATCTTATAGAACAGTAGTAGCTATCTGTGATGCAGAGATTTTAGGAAAGAAATTTGAAGAAGGAAAAAGACAACTGGAAGTAACAGAGAGTTTTTTCAAAGGTGAGAAAGTTGATGAAGAAAAAGCGGTGCAGATTATAGAAAGACAAGCTCTTGAAGACGCTACATTTAACATTGCAGGAGAAAAGTCAATAAAAGCAGCGTTAAAAGCAGGTATAATAAATGAAGCAGGTGTAAGCTACATAAAGAAAGTCCCCTTCGCCTTGGTTTTGGTATAAACTCATCTTGGAGAAATACTAGCTTTATACTGAAACTTAAAGAAAGAATAAGATTCTCTACCTTTTCTTGTTCCTATCAATATTTCTGTAAAATCATCAAGCGTACAGCGATATACGCTCGGTAAAGGCACACCGACCAGACCTCTCTTCCTAACTCCAGATATCTTCATTCTCTCTTGAATATACCTTATAACTTCAAATCTTTCTCTTTCAGCAGGAGTTGTTCTTAGTTGCTTTAATCTTCTTTCTGCATGTTCATTTGCACATCTGAAAATATCAGCAGAATTTCCCATAAAAATCTGACAAAATAAACATATTTAAACATTTATGTAAAAACCAACAATTTAAAAAACTCTTTTTTCCTTTATTAATCATGGATAGCATATACTTTGACAGAATAGCAGAGCTTAGAAAGGAGAAAGCACTCATAGAAAGAAAGCTAAATGTAAAGATAAGTATAGTTGGAAAAAAAGTCGATATAGAAGGAGATGCGTTAGATGAGTTTGAAGCTGAACAAGTTCTATCGGCTCTGAGTTTCGGTTTCTCAGCAAAGAAAGCTCTTACTTTATTAGAACCAGACATGATGCTCAGGAAAATTCACATAAGAAGTTTTACAAGAAGGAAAGACCTTAGTGAAGTAAGATCAAGAATAATAGGAAAAGAAGGAAAGACAAAAAGAACAATAGAGGAAATATCCGGCTGCACCATTATAGTAAGAGAGAGCGAAGTAGGAATATTAGGCTCTGCAGAAGCAATGGATTACGCAACAACTGCAATAACTAACGTAATAAAAGGCTCAAAACAGTCTAATGTCTATAACTATCTGGAAAGAATGAACGCAGAAAAGAGAAAACTCCTTGACGAAGGTCTTGGTTTAAAGATAAAGGAAAAATCCGAATAAGTTATTCTGTCCTTATAGCTCAGTTAGGAAGAAAGTTTTAAATATTAATGCTTCTTTCGTATAATATGTATTTACAAATGAGGAAAAATGTAGTCAAAAATCTAATAAAAAAAGCAATTGAAAAAGCTGGAACAATAAGAAATTTGGCGAAAAGAGTTAATATACCTAAATCTACTTTATTTAATAATTATTCTGAACAAAAGAAGATTAATAGTAAAAACTTAGAAGTAATAGAAGATTACATAGAAATCTTTGTAAAAGAAGAAGACATAATAAATAAATTTCCAGATAATTGGAGGCAGATTAACGGAGGGAAAAACTGTGTAGCGAAGAAAAGAGAGCAAGGAACTCTTAACAGACAATTAGAAGAAGCAAGAAGAAAGATGAGAAAAGATGGGAAGAGTGCTTCTGATTGGCATAAAATGATGAAAAGAGATAATCCAGAAGCTTATTATCTAATGCAGTATGAAAAATTCAAAAAGGTAGGAAATTACAAGTTTATTACAAAAAAAGGAGAAAAAGTTAGAAATATATTAGAAAAAGAGTCTGCTGATTTTCTTTTCAGCAAGAATATTAATTATCAATACGAGCCATTAGTAAAAGCAGATGGAAGATATTTCTTCCCAGACTTTCTAATTAGAGGTAAAATAATAATTGAGTGTACGATGTGGCGAGGTTTCGACAAAGCCATAAAATTAAAAGACAAAATCAAACATTTAGAGAAAGAATATAAGGTTTATGTCTTAATCCCAAAAGCTTTAAATAACTACTATAAGATTCTTAATAATCATTTAATCTTTAAATTAAATGAAAAAGACCTCATAGCTCAGCCGGTAGAGCATCTGACTGTTAAAACATGAAGAGTACAGCAATCAGAGGGTCGGAGGTTCGAGTCCTCCTGAGGTCGTCTCATAATTACCAGCTTAATAAGAGATAAAAAACACGATTATCCTTTAAGAAAATAAACAGTCAGTCCAATTAACAAAATTAAAAAAAGCACT
>CAZDJT010000025.1:0-5250 GCA_964505875.1 Candidatus Woesearchaeota archaeon
TTAGAAAGATTTATAACAAACCTCTTTTATATCTGAAAATGAAGTATGAATTACCAAAATTAAATTATAAGTATGATGCTCTTGAGCCTTTTATAGATGCGAAGACGATGGAGATCCATTATACAAAACATCATCAGACTTATGTTGATAAGCTGAATGAGGCACTTGCAAAACATACTGAATTGGCAGAGAGGAAAGTTGAAGAGCTGTTGGCTGACTTGAATGCTGTTCCCGAGGATATTCGAACTGCTATAAAGAATCATGGAGGAGGGCATGTGAATCATTCATTATTTTGGGAATTGCTTACGGGAAATAAGAAAGAGAGTGAAGCTAAGGGGAAAGTCGTTGATGCTATTGTCAAGAGCTTCGGCAGTTTTGACAAGTTTAAAGAATTATTTACTAACGCTGCACTGACAAGATTCGGAAGCGGATGGGCTTGGCTTGTTGTCAATAAGGGAAAATTGGAGATTCAAAGCACGGCAAATCAAGATTCTCCACTTATTGAAGGAAAGATACCTCTTCTTGGACTTGATGTGTGGGAACATGCCTATTATTTGAAATATCAGAGTAAAAGAGCGGAATATATCTCTGCTTTCTGGAATATAGTTAATTGGAAGAAAGTTGAAGAGCTTTACGAGAAGGCGAATAAATAATAACTTTTGCTAGCAAAAGTTATTTAAGCTTGTTGAGAGTGGAAGGAGAATGGAAAGGCAGACTATACTCGCTATTATTCTTTCTGTGATTGCTGTTGTCCTTGTCTTGACAGCTATACTTTTTTTCGGCGCAAAAGTATCTAAGTCGCCCGAGTCTTATCATTGCAATTCCCTTTCTTATAGCGGAGAGAAGGGAATTAATTTGGTTTTCTTTGGTGACAAGGACAGAGCAGAGAAATATTCTTCTGATTTGCTAAAATATGCTCCTTTTGACAGCAACAAAAATGCATTTAACTTCTGGTATATTTCAGATTATAAGCCGGAGTGCGAGATTTATCAAGGAAAGGCAGTATTTTGTTACTCTAGAGATTTGCTGAATGCTGCTTCTTCATGTCCTAACGATTATATTTTTGCTTTTGAGGAGAAAGAGCAGAGCATAAGAAGTTCCTCTTTCTCAAATGTTTTAAGCATTAATTTGAAGCATGCTCCGAGTGTCATTGCTCATGAATTTGGACACGCTTTTGCTAATTTTGCTGAGGAATACACTCCAGCTGATTTATCTTCTGGTTCAAAGAATTGCGTAAAGAAATGTGAAGACTTTTGGGGAGAGAGAGAAGGATGTTATTCTGGCTGTTCGAAATCAGATTATTTCCGCTCTTTCAATGCAGGAATAATGAGGACTCTTTCAGCCAGCAGATATGGGACTTTTGATGAGAATCTTCTGTCTAAACTTCTTCTCAAGCATTCGTCTTCTGATAGAAAAGGAATAGTTGGAAATGCGATAAGTCAAGAAAACAACTGTCAGTCTGGTAAGAGATATTTAATTACATTTACTAAGAGTGGACAGCAGTTTTTCGTTAAAGATATTGAAACGGCATTTGGCTGTGCTGCAACCCCGACTGGAGAGGGAGATTATTCTTTGGTTGCTTTTGATTCCGAAAGGAATTTGCTGGAGCCAATAAAATACTCTTTTGTTATTTATACTGATAGTCAGGCAGAAGGGGCGGAAGAGATTCAAGGGGAACAGATAGAATATGATGGAGATATTTATGTAAGCTTACAGAGCAGTGAGAGTTTGTCTGGAGTACAGTTAATAGACATTGAAAATAAAACTTTAACGGAGGCGCATCTTGATGCTCAATTGTGCAAAGTCTAAGAAAGGAATGAGCAACGTTGTTGCTGTTGTTCTACTAGTTTTGATTGCTGTAGTTGCAGTTACAACAATAACGGCTTTTACTAAGAAGATTTCTTTATCTCCTGAAGATGAGATAAACAAACACTTTTCCTGCGTTGATGCTCAGTTCAACTTGCCAGTTAATATTCAGCTTGCTTGTTTTAATAAGACAAGCAATAATCTTGAAGTAACTGTTAAGAGAGATTTGGGAACTGATTTGAGTTCATTTAATCTTATCTTTTCTAAGGGAAAAGAGAGCTATTCTTATAGTTGCGGTTATGGATGCGGGACTTGCACTCTTCTAGAGAAAGGGACGGAGAAGAAATATTATCTTTTTTCTAGCTCTGAAGATAAACCTGAGAAAGTTTCTTTGAGAATCGGGAGCTGTTTAGTTGTAGAAAGAGAAGTGAATTACTGCAATTGATTTTCTTACCAATAATAGTTGTTTGTTATGATTATGTAAATCTGACAAACAGAGTAATATAATATCACTCCTTTTTCATGATAATTATCATCCTTTCCCTTTAGATTCCCTATTTATGATTTTACGGATAGTCCAGTAATATTTAAATATCTCTTAATTGTAACTTATAAATGAAAAAAGGTGATGGTGCGATAATAGTTCTGGCTTTATGCCTTCTTGTTGTTTTTGTTGCTCTCACCGTAATTATTGGCAGACCAGAAATAAGATACAGTCCTCCTGCGATTCCTCCCGCGATAAGTATTGACTTCGGTTCTAATAGCAACTACGTTGGCCCTGCTGCTGTAGGACAGGATAATGACCGATGGAATGTTATTCAGCCGAGCAGTGCTGACCAGACTTATTCTAATTTGATTTATACTGATGGATCTACTGGATATGTTAAAGCAAGAACCTTAAATTTGGATGATTCTGCCTGGACATTGGATCCGCAATATTTTCCTTATGTTGATAGCATGATGCGTTCAGTTATCGCAGAAATTCGATATGAGGGAGATGCAAACTCTTCCTTTATCTTATCGAATGTTTCAGCTGGCGTTTACAATATTATTATTTACAGCAAATTTGGAGACCTTGGACCTGGAGATTCTTTAGTTAATTTATTCTCTAATTATGCTCTAATCGTTGGCAACAGAAATTATGGGCTTGTTTCAGCTAACTACACTTCTGGCACTTCTCCAAGCATATATACTTATGCAGAATTTACTAATGTCAGCGTAAATTCTGGCGATGAGATAAAAATTGATATTATCCCTTCTGCTTTTAATGCTCCTGGAGGCGGAGGAAGAGCAATTATAAATGGTCTTCAATTAATTCCTGTATCTGCTCTTCCTGTTGCTTTTTCTTGTACTGATAGTGACAGAGGAATTGATTATTATAAGAAGGGAAATATTAATATTAATCCTTCTGGTGCTTCTGGTAATGATATCTGTCTTACTGCAAATATATTAGGTGAATATTCCTGTCCTATTGTTGTCGGCGAAGTAACTTCACTGCAAGAAGTTCTATCTAATTACACTTGTCCTGCTGGATGCTTGAATGGGGCATGCGTGCCTATGCAGAACACAAGATTTAATGTTGACTTCGGCGTTTATACTTCTGCTAAGAATGGGGCTGCAGCCGCCGGAAATGCTGGAGATTATTGGAATGGGCTGACACAGGACTATTATCATACAAGTTCTTTGGATGATGCAATTATATTAAATGTTAAAGATATTTCTGCCAACTACACGCAAGTAGGAGTTAGTTTGTCTGGAATGCCAAACCGGAAAAGCGGAATTTATGGTGATTATATTATTAAGAATTTCAGCATAGGTTTGCCTGATTCTTCTGGAGAAGTTAAAATTGATAATTTACCTGCTGGTAATTATAATATTCTTGTTTACGGCCATGGAAGCGACGGCTATAGTGCTGAAATCCCTCTTGATGCTTTCTGCGCTCGTAATTACTGCGATCCTCAAGAGACTGGACCTATACAACTGCCTGAAGATATTCCAGGAAATTATAATTTAACTGTTGGAAGCAGAGATTATGGAAATAAGAGAACAGCACAATATTCTTATTATGGCTCTTCTCTTGAAAATTATATTGAAGGAAAGCAGTATGTTAATTACACAAATGTGCATGTTAATGCTGGTGAGAGTGTGAAAATTAAAGTAATGAGCCCACCAAGCGGTTCTGAAGATTATCAGCATGGAGTTTGGAATGATGCTCACAAAGTTCCAGTAATAAATGCAATACAAGTTGTTCCTATTCAACCAGTTCTTGTCAATTCAACTTATCTTTTAGTGAATGGTTCTAATCATTTGTCTCTGAATCTTGATCCTTTAACTGCGAATATGACTCAATTCTTTTCAGGACTGCCCGTTAATTCAAGACTGGTTATATTTGAGCAGAGCCAGACTGGCAATTTCGTTACTTATAGCAAATTGGATTATGGTTTTGTTTCTTATGTTGATTTAATTTATGGAACAATTTCTCCTAGAATAAGAGAAGTAGCTCCAATATTATCTGGAAATGGATTTGTAATTGATTTGCCTTCACATTATAATAACTATTCAATAACTTTTGCTGGAACTGCTATCACTGGAGTTAAACCTGTTTATCTTTCTGGGCAGTATTCAATTATAGGAATTCCATTCTGCGTAAATAATTACACTTACACTGCATCAAAAGTTCTTGGAGAACTGCAGTCTGCTGGGAAAGATTGCAAGAAGCTTGCCGTAATGAACACTGCAAATAGTGAATCTAAGAATCTAACTCTCAATTCTGGTGTGCTTTCTGGAACAAACTTCATTATTAACAATAGAACTGGATATTATTTGACTTGCGATTCATCTACTTTGCCTTCAGTCTGGACACCTTCCTGCTCTTTTGTTTCCAACTTTACTAATAGCGAAGTTAATTCTAGCTATGCGCTTGTTAATGGAGATAATTATCTTACTTTAGGCGTTTCCCCTACGACTAGTAATATGACTCAATTCTTTTCAGGACTGTCCGTTAATTCTCAAATATTTAGATATATAAATGGAAGTTATGTGGGCCCTTATATTAAATATAGCTCTGGTTTTTCTTCTTTCTTCTCTACTCCTTTATCTGCTGGAGAAAGCTATATAATTAGGACTTCTGGAAGCTATCAGATTAATTTAACTGGAACGCCTCTGACTAGCCCTATTTCTATTAAATTAAGTAATGCTCTTAATTTATTTGGAATACCTTATTCTTCTGGAAGCTATCAGTATACTGCTTCTAAAGTATTGAGAGAACTGCAGAGCAAAGGAAAGAGCTGTAATTTAGTTTATTCTCCAAATGCTACAGCTAATGACGCAATTGCTTATTATTCCAATGGTAGCGGGGAGAATTTCACTATCGATTCAAAGAAAGCTTACTGGATTAATTGCAGCTTGAGCACTCCTTACACTTGGACTCCTTCTTACACTGCT
>CAZDJT010000025.1:5350-7772 GCA_964505875.1 Candidatus Woesearchaeota archaeon
AGCAATAACAATGGTGGCTCAGGTTCAAATAGTGGAACTAATAATCCTTCGCCTGGAAGCAATCAAGGAAATGAGCAGCAGAATTATTTCCCTCCTGCAAATAATAATCCTTCGAATAATGGAGGAGCTAATAATCCTAATAAAGATACAAGCAAGAAATCCGGCAGTTCAGCTGTCTGGCTTTTCATATTAATATGGGCTGTTTTGGTAGTTGGAATAATCCTTGTTGGCTTCTTTATCTGGAATAAGTTCAATAAGACTGGAGTTCAGGATAATTCTTCTACTGGCTCAACAAGGTATTATTCTGGAAATTATCCTTCTAATCCCAGCAATCCAGGATATCCAGAAGCTAGGATAAATTAGTAGTTTATATTTAATTTTCAAGCCGAAGATAATTATCCTGCTAAAGTTAATTTTAATATATTGAATAACGATATTTAATTAGATAATTCTAAACCAATAAGACGATTATAGTAAATTGTCTACGAGATAATAATCTCTTTCTTTTACTCTAAAGTAAAACTTATTGAATAGGTTTGTCAAGAAAAGCTTCTTCATCTTCACTTAGCTTTAACTGAGTTCTTATTATGGGGGATTTTGTTATAAGTTTTATTAAAGCAAAGTCTCTCATTGCTCTTTTTGCTGAACAATGTACAATAGTGGCATATTTTCTTGCTATCGTTTTCTTTTTCTCTGTTCTTTGATTGTTCAGCCAGATTTTCATTATTCTTTTTGGAGATTCATATTTTGTGAAGCTTGTACTAGCAGAGGATTTTGCATAAGATATGCCTGCGCTCTGAAATATGTTTTGATAGACAAGAAAACGCCAGTACTGATTCCTGTATATTCTCCCTCTGAAGACGTCTGCTTTTCCTAGTGCATGATATGCTTTAGCAAGAGCTTCGTTTTTATATTCTCTAGGAATATTCTCTTCTATCCATAGTAGGACTTCGTCAAGAGACATTTTTGTGCTGTCAAGAATATTCAGAAAATCGGAACGTTCTTTGAATATTCTTTTCAATATGTTGAATATGTTTTCCTCAACATCTCTTTTTTCTGTTACATCTATGAAGAGGCCTTCTTGTTTTGAGTAAGATTGAAGGTCATTTAATGCAGCCCGTAAATCTCCAT
This sequence comes from Candidatus Woesearchaeota archaeon, assembly GCA_964505875.1. Taxonomy (GTDB): domain Archaea; phylum Nanobdellota; class Nanobdellia; order Pacearchaeales; family GW2011-AR1; genus CAZDJT01. Next base: position 6,482 of record CAZDJT010000025.1, read on the forward strand.
GTGATTTTATTGCAATTTGTGTTAATTCTGATGGAGATTTGTTTATTCCTTCTTTCTCTGATGTCTGTCTGAGAATGTTATTTATCAAGCTTAAAGGCAGAGGTTTCATTTCTACAAGCTTGCACTTTGGGCGAAGTTGCGATAGTTTTGTCTGCCAGACATCATTGCAAGTCATTATTATTGGATGCTTTGTTATTTCAACAGTTCTAAGAAGTTCTGGAATGCCTCCAATATCTGTTCCTGTAACTCCATCAACTTCATCCATAAGAATTAGTTTGCCTTTTTTAAAGAGGCTCATTTGTTCAGCAGCTGGTTTAAGCGTTTGCTCTAATTTTGCTCTATTTCTTAAATCTGATGAATTTAATTCCATTACTTCAAGATTATTCTCTTTTGCTGCTGCTAAAGCAAGAGATGTCTTTCCAGTTCCTGCTGGACCGTATAGAATAAGCGCTTTTCTCTTTGGAAATTCAGCAATAAATTTCTTTACTTCGCTTACTGCAATATCTTGACCTATAATCTCAATATATTTCTCTGCACGATAGTTCTCTGCTAAATTTGAGTAATCATCCATTTTTTATATCTGCTTCCCTTGGCCAGCAAGAACGAAAGCAGCCAAGAGAGACTGGAGCTGGACAAATTCATCACTTCCTTCTGTCATTCTAAACTCTATCTCTCCTGCTTTTTCTGTAATTCTTACTTTTATCTCTGGCTCTATCTGAAGATTCCAGACTTCTTTCTGAATTATTTTTATTATATCTGTTCCTGCAATGCTTTCTTTGAGCATTAAATCAAGCAGTTTGTCTCTAGCGTTGATAAAGTCTCCTGCAAGTGCGTAATCAAGGACTATCCTTACTCCATCCGGTTTTGCTGAAGCAGCTATCATGTTTATCATCTCGGCATTAATATCCAAGGCTATGGATGCAGTTGCCTGCAGAAGATTTATGGCTCTCCTGCAATCTCCCTCACTTGCCTCATAAAGAGTTTCATATGCCTCTTCTGTAAGCTTTAATTTTTCGTTTGCTGCTATCTTTCTCATGACTTCAACTATATCTTTTTTCTCTAGGAGTTTGAACCTTAATACGACGCATCTGGACTGAATTGGATCTATTATGCTGCTTGAATAGTTGCATGACATTATGAAACGGCAAGTATTTGTATAATTCTCCATTGTTCTTCTTAATGCCTGCTGAGCTTCTCTTGTCAATGCGTCTGCTTCGTCTAAGAAGATGACTTTGAAAGGAATATTATCCATTGCTTTTGTTCTTGCAAAATCTTTTACTTTTTGTCTTAC
>CAZDJT010000026.1:0-7098 GCA_964505875.1 Candidatus Woesearchaeota archaeon
TGAGAGTTGCTGGAGAGATTGCTGAGAGAGAAGGGAACAAGAAGATTTTATTAGAGCATATAGATGCAGCGAATCATAAGATTGAGAGAGATAAAGTTCTTGATATTGTTGAAAGCGCGCCGAAACAATTTCAGCTGGTTCTTTTTTCAATAATGAACTTGGATGCTAAGAATAGCGACAGTATATTTACTGGAGATGTTTATAATTCCTATCAAGAAGTTTGCGAATCAACCAAGAACGAAATCTTGACACAGAGAAGAGTTTCTGATATTCTTGCTGAATTTGAGATGCTTGGTTTGATAAATGCCAGAGTAATTAATAAAGGAAGGCACGGTAGGACGAGAGAGATAAAGTTAATGCTTCCAAGCAATATTAAAATTAAAGCTAGAGAAATACTTGATAAAAATTTTGACGCATGAACGAAGAATTATTAAAGACAATAAAAGAGCAAGGACTTTTGCTTGAGAAAGAGGTATACGACTTAGTAAGTAGCTTTGATGACCCTAACATTGCTAAGAATTTTCTTATTTCTTTTGAGAAGACTTCAGGTAATAAAGTTCTTACAAAGTCTTTTCTTGCTAAAAATGTTGAGTTTGTCAAGAGTTTTGTGAGCAATTTGCCTGGAGAGAATAAGAGTTCGGCTGAAAAAGTGTTTGTGAAACTTGGTTTGAGTCTAGAAATAGTGAAAGAGAAAGAAGTTCAGAAAACAGAGATTAAAGAGAGCAGGAAAGCGGAATACAAAATATTTTGTGCTGATACTAAAGCTTACAAAAAACTTGAAGTGGCAGACTTCACGGGCAACTTTAGATCAAGATATCAGCAACTTCAGAGGATTTTGATGCAGCGTGCCGATTTAACAAATCTTGTTTCTATAAATAAGATTTCCAGCGAAAGACAGAACTTAAGCATAATCGGAATGGTGACCGATAAGAGAATAACAAAGAATAAGAATTTAATAATAACTGTAGAAGATTTGACTGGCAAAATCCCTCTTCTTATAAGAGCTGATAAGGCAGAACTACTCTTAAAAGCTTCTGAACTTCAACTTGATGATGTCATCGCTATAAAAGCTTCCGGGAGCAGAGATATAATTTTTGCTTATGATATTTACTTTCCAGAGGCACATATTCAGGAGAAGATGAAGTTTGAAGAAGACTTTTCTATAGCTTTTCTTTCTGATGTGCATGCAGGAAGCAAAAGACATCTGGGCAAAAGTTTTAATGGATTTTTAGAATGGATAAATAGCGAAGACAGAGAAGCCAAGAAAATCAAATACATATTCTTTCTTGGAGATAATGTTGATGGTGTAGGAATCTTTCCAGGTCAAGATGAACATTTAGCTTTACAGAGCATGAAAGAGCAGTATTCTTTGCTTGCGTCTTATCTTCATAAAATTCCTAAAAATATTACTATGTTTATGTGTCCAGGGCAGCACGATGCGGTTAGAGTTGCGGAGCCGCAACCAATAATTGATAGGAGATATGCCTCGCCCCTCTATGAAATTGAGAATCTTGTTTTAGTGACGAATCCTAGTATGATTAAACTTTGTGAAGGATCTAAAGAATTTAAGATTTTGATGTATCACGGAGCTAGTTTTCATTCATTCATAAACGAAATAGCAGAATTGAGAGAGCAGAAAGCTAATTTCTATCCTACTAAAGTTGTTAGACATATACTTAAGAGAAGGCATTTAGCTCCGACACATTCTTCTATGGTTTATATTCCTAATGCTGATAAGGATCCATTGGTAATTAGCGAGGTTCCTGATGTTATTGCAACTGGAGATATGCACAGAACAGATATAGATTCTTGCAATGGTGTTTTAATGATTGCTGGCAGCTGCTGGCAAGGACAGACAGATTTTGAAGAGAAAATTGGAAATATTCCCGACCCGGGAAAAGTTCCTATTTTAAATGTGAAGACAAGAGAGATGAAAGTTTTATCTTTTCTTGATGAAGAAGAACTTGGAGGAGAGTGATGGAGATGAACGCATATTTTGAGGCTATTGAAGCAAATGTGAAGAATAGTTATAAACTTGCTGAACAGGCTAGAAAGATGGGGCTGGACCCTGTTTCTGAAGTTGAAGTTCCTGTTGCAACAACACTTGCAGAGAGAGTAACTGGATTAATATCTGTTTTGTATCCACAAATTATTGACAAGAGAATTGTTGATAGAATATATGAACTTGAAAAAACCTTTGGCTCACTTGATCCTGCTGTTGCTTTAACTATTGCAGAAGAAGTTGCTAGAGAAAAATACTGCAAATTTAGCAGTCATCTTGAGGCTATTGAAGCAGGTATTAGGGTGGCAATAGGTTATTTGACTTTAGGCTATGTTTCATCTCCTATTGAAGGTTTTATTCAGCTTAAAGTTAAGAAGACAAGAGATGGAAAAGATTTTCTTGCTCCTTATTATTCAGGCCCTATAAGATCTGCAGGAGGAACAGAAGCGGCTTTCTCCTTGGTTGTTGTTGATCATCTTAGAGAGGTCTTTGGATATGATATATATGATCCAACAGAGAGCGAGATAAAAAGAGGAGTACATGAATGCTATGAGTATCATGAAAGAATAAATAATCTTCAGTATCTTCCTTCTGAGCAGGAAATAGAGTTTTTGATGAAAAACTTGCCAGTTCAACTTACTGGAGATCCAAGTGAAGATAGAGAGGTCTTTAATTACAAAGATTTGCCGAGAATTGAGACAAATCTTATTAGAAGCGGTTTTGCTTTAGTTATGGGGGAAGGAATAGCGCAGAAAGCTGCGAAAGTTTTCAATAGAATTGTTAAGTTAAAGCAAAAAGGATTCAAGCTTTCAGGATGGAATTGGATGGAGGATTTTGTCAAGCTTCAGAAGAAGATAAAAGAGAGTAAAGCGGGTAGTTCAAGATCTGGAGCGACATATATTCAAGACATAGTGGCTGGGAGACCGGTATTTGCGCATCCATCTAAATCAGGGGCTTTTAGACTTAGATATGGAAGGTGCAGGAACACAGGATACTCTACTCTTGCTTTGCATCCTGCTACAATGGAAGTAACTGGAGGTTTTATTGCTGTAGGAACTCAGATGAAAATTGAGAAGCCAACCAAAGGATGCACGGTCGCTTCATGTGATGAAGTTGATGGACCTATAGTCAAGCTGAAGAATGGGAACGTTATTTATCTGACAGATCCTGAAGAAGCAAAAAAATTGTATAAAGATATTGAAGAAATTATTTATCTTGGAGACTTGCTAGTTCCTTATGGGGATTTTCTAAATAGAAATCATTCCTTAGAAAAAGCCGGATATGTTGAACAGTATTGGCTTGAACAGCTGAATGCTGCTGGAGGAAGCGTTAATAGGGCTCCAGACTTTGATGAGGCTATTGAAGCATCTAAGAAATATGGCCTTCCTCTCTATCCAAAATTTATTTATTATTGGAGTGAGATATTATCTGAAGATTTGAGAGAATTAGTAGATTGGATTTCTCACGGAGAGATTAGAGAGGGAATTTTAGTTTTACCTTATGCTACTCATCAACGAGTCGTGTTCGGCAAAAGCAAGAGAGCTCTCGAGCTTATAGGGTGTGAGCATAAAGTTCATCTTGACAATGTAATTCTCTCTGATAAAGATACTAAGGCGGTTTTGTTCAATCTTGGAATTTTACCAGCTTTGCTTAAGAAAGATGCGGAGATTGTGAAAACTAAGATAACTGATAAGAATGTTCTGGAGACAATTAATGAGCTCTGCCAGATAAAAGTAAGCGATAAAAGCGGAACTTTTATTGGAGCAAGAATGGGAAGACCTGAGAAAGCTAAACTAAGGAAGCTTATTGGGAGTCCCCACGTATTGTTTCCTGTTGGAGAAGAAGGGGGAAGATTAAGAAGTGTACAATCTGCTGTTGATGAAGGTACAGTAAGTGCGGAGTTTCCTATTTATTTCTGTGGAAACTGCGAGAAAGAAACAGTTTATCCTTCTTGTGAAGATTGCGGGAAGATGGGAGCGAAGATGAATTATTGTTCTCAATGCGATAAGAATGTTCTGGAAAAATGTCTAACGCATGGAGAAGGAGCATATTATAAGAAAAAAAGAATTGATATGAGGCATTATTTTGATGTTGCTAAGAAGAAGATTGGATTTAGAGCAGATGATGTTTCTGTTGTAATAAAGGGAGTTAGAGGGACAAGCAACAAAGACCATAGTTGTGAAAACCTTGCTAAAGGATTGATAAGAGCAAAGTATAATTTACACGTGAATAAAGACGGAACTATAAGATATGACATGACTGAGATGCCTTTAACTCATTTTAAGCCAAAGGAAATAGGGACGAGTGTTCAAAGATTGAGAGAACTGGGATATGCAAAAGATGTTTATGGTAAGAGTTTGGAGCATGAAGAACAAATATTGGAGATTTTCCCCCATGATATTGTTCTACCTGCATGCCCTATAACTCCTGATGAGAGAGCAGACGATGTTTTTATTAATGTTGCTAAATTTATAGATGAAGAGCTGGATAAATTATACAAGCTACCTAGGTTCTTTAATGCGGAAAAGAAAGATGATTTGATAGGGCATTTGCTTGCTTGCTTGTCTCCTCATACTTCTGCTACAACAGTTGGAAGAATAATTGGATTTTCCAAAGTTCAAGCCATGCTTGCTTCACCATATATTCACGCGGCTATGAGAAGAGATTGTGATGGGGATGAGGCGGCGGTAATGCTTCTTATGGACTTGCTTCTTAATTTTTCCAGAAAGTTTTTGCCATCTCATAGAGGCGGGACTCAAGATGCTCCACTAGTCTTGAATATGAGGATAAGAGCTAATGAGGTGGACGATATGGTTTTTGATGTTGATACTTCCAGTAAGATTCCTCTTGCTCTTTATGAAGCTGCTGAAGAGCATAAACATCCTTCTGAAGTCAAAATGGAAAATGTGAAATTAAAGTTAGGGAAAGGAACAGAATTCAGCGATTTATGGTTTTCTTACAGCACAGGAGATTTTAATGCAGGGCCTTTATGCTCAAGCTATAAAACCTTGCCGACGATGCAAGATAAAGTTAAAGGGCAGATGGAACTTTGCAAGAAGATAAGGGCAGTCGATGTTAATGATGTTGCACGTTTAGTCATTGAGAGGCATTTTATCAGGGACACTAGGGGAAATCTTAGGAAGTTTTCTCAGCAAGGATTTAGATGCGTAAAGTGCAATGCTAAATACAGGAGAACTCCTCTTACTGGAAGCTGTACAAACTGCGGAGGAAAGATTATTTTCACTATATCCGAAGGGAGCATATTGAAATATATGCAACCAGCTTTGGATCTTGCTAAAGATTACAAAGTAACTCCATATCTTCTTGAGAGTTTAGAGCTGACGCAGATGTATATTCAAAGCATATTCGGAAAAGAGAAAGAAAAGCAAGAGGCACTGGCTAGTTGGTTCTGATAAGATTAAATGAAAAGATTTCTTATGTAAGAAGAAACAACATCAAAGTTCATCCACCATCTTAATAATGTGCCTTTGACGATTCCATACTTTTTTTCTTTAATTGGCTGAGAATAGTTAAATTCTTTCCAGCCCATCCCGAGTTTTCCTGATTTGTTTACAAATTTGTTCAATCCTGCTTCAATTCTATACCTATGCTTATAATAATTGGGAAGATTAAACCAAATCTTTTTTCTTAAAGCTCTCTCACCTGAGTTTAATCCCCAAGCTTTAACAGTTTTTTGCATAAAGTTACCACGCATACCTATAAACATATCAAATTTGTTCAGCATAACGGGCGCTATTATTTCCTTAGCATATTCTGGCTTAAACCCTATTAAATCGGCATCACAGAAGAACAAGATATCATTTCTTGATAATTTTACGCCCCGATCCATGCTGAAGCCTTTTCCCATGTTAATTTTATTTCTCACATACCTTATTTTAGAAAACCGTTCAATAAGATTTTGAATGTTGTCTGCAGAGCCATCATCAATCACGATTATCTCATTTATTTCCTTTACTTTACTCAATACTTTGAGAACGGGCAATATTCTTTTTCCTTCATTATATGTAGGGACTATTGCACTCACTTTTTCTTCTTTCTTAGTTTTATTTTTAAATAAAGATTTATTCACTTTAATAAAATTTATTATTTCATTTATTACCTTTTTTCTGTCCTCTGAATAAAATAAGTTATGGTTAATTGCATTAAAGATTCTCTTTTTTTTTATTTTGGAACTAACTTTATCAAATATTTCTTCTGTAGATTTATAGCTACCTACTTTCTCTTTCCTTGAATGTATAGATAAAATAGGACAGCAGATTTTATTCATTTCTTTTTCTGTTAGTTTTCTAAGTTTTTGACAGAGCCCCAAACCCATGGAGGGCATTTCTTCATAATAGAAAGTACCTTTTCTCAGTTCTAATTCATTCCCTTCATAGTGTTTTTTCCATTTCTTTTTGAACCAACCTAGAATCTTTATAGGGTGAAGATTAAGAGGGAACCTCATTTTATGAGTTATTGAGCAGATTATCAGACTAGAGATATTATATTTTGAAGATAAATACAGAGCGAGCTGTGCACCGAAACTGATACCTATAAGAACTATTTTCTTTCCTTTTTCAATTTCTCTTTTTAAATGATTCTCAATAAATTCTACGTAATTTTCCAGGTTGTATTTATACAGGTCTTCCACTTTTGTTCCATGCCCTGGTAATAGCGGGCAAATAACAGAAGCATCGAACTCTTTATTCAATAAATATGGGAGATCTCCAAAGTCTGTGGGGCTGCCACTATATCCATGAATGAGGAATAACTCTTTGTTTGAGTTTGCACACAGATTTATTGAATTTACTCTTTTATTAGCCATTTTCTTACCTTCTTCATTAAGATATAAAATATAAATGCTGCTAAAAGAATGAAAAGAACACTTAACACAATATTATCATATACTTTTGTCAGATTATAGTATCCTAACCCAGCAAACCATCCTAGATATCCCAGACAAATTGCCCATATAAAAGTAGGGAGCAAGTCTACCAAAAGGAATTTAGAATATTTAATTTTTCTCATGCTAAGATAAATTAGAATGAGAATTCTTGTCCCAATTAGAAGTTTAGAAATCATAAGAATTAACATAT
>CAZDJT010000026.1:7108-7449 GCA_964505875.1 Candidatus Woesearchaeota archaeon
TTCTATTTTTTTATAGTGCTTTGATATTCTTTTCCATTTTCTTATCTTATTTATCCAAGGTATTCTAATCAAACCAAACCAAAAAGAATCGATTATTATCATACCGAAGAAACTGAAGATGATAACTGTCCAAAGATGAAAATGGCCTTGAGCAGACAGAAAAGCCATAGCCATAACACCATTTTCGCCAGCAATTATTGGAGCGATGAGAGAAGCTATAAAAGAAAAAGAAGATAATTTTATAGCAATTTCCGTTATTATTGCACTGGATACCATTATAATCTTAAATAGAAAAGAGTGTTTAAAAAGATTTCGCTATCTCTTTTTAAACTTAAGAACTA
>CAZDJT010000027.1:0-1781 GCA_964505875.1 Candidatus Woesearchaeota archaeon
TTATTAATAATCAGCCAGTCAAAGGGCAGTCATAAAGAATACTCAAGTCTTCAATGCTTTTTGCTCCATAAGAAACAGAGTCGTTGAAAGACCAAGCTGGAACACCAACAAGATTTGAGCAGGCAGATTCATTCTCGCTGCATTCAACATAATTTATAAATCTAAAAGAATCTCCAAATGTCTTTTTTTGCTCATCGCAATAAGAGCAATAAATAGATCCATACATTACTACTCCCTTGCCCTCAAGGCATTGAGCCAATCTTATCTTCTCATCTTCTCCAACAGCGAAACCAGTCGTCTTGGATACCCATTTAGTAGTTCCATACAATCCTGCAATAAGCAATACTGCAAAGATGAAAGTAACAAAGACGCGATGCTTAGTTTCCATGTTTCATGGAGAGAAAAGGAGTTTTAATATCTTTTCTTTCTCTTGTAATAATCTATTTGAATTATAATTAAACTCTTTTTACTTTAGATACTATATAATTTTCTATTGGGCTTTTAACCATTCTTCTTTTAATAATAATTATCAGCCATAAAGATATTAAGAAAATCAGAATACCTATAAAAGTTTCTTGTATAACTTCAGCCAGTTCTATCCACGCTTCTCTAAATATGAATCCCATTATGGGATAAAATATAGCATATATAATCTCGCCAAAGAGGACAGCAATAATGAACTTCTTTCTATTGAGTCTCTCAAGACCGCTTATGTAGTTAAGTATAGCTCCGAGCCAGATTAGAGCAAAACGGGTGAAGAAAACAGCGTAAGATCCATATTTGTTTATTTTTTTATATTATTAAGCAGAAAGATTTACTATTAATGTCTGCTCTCTAACTTTAATCTTATTATCTTCCTGCAAAATAGAAAAGCATTCTTCAGAACAGCACCCACCAAAATTTCTCTCGCAATCAAGGCAGACAATGCAGTATTTATCGCACTCGTTTCTTGCGCAATTTTTATACAAATCGCACTTTGTTCCGCAGATTTCGCAATTTGTTATCGCTCCTTCCTCACTATTTACTGCTTCAAGCGTTCTCTTGTCAAAGACAAAACATTTACCTTCCCATATTGTATCAGGAAATTCCTTGCCGAAGTTCAATATCCCTCCATCAAGCTGGTAAACTTCTTCAAAACCTCTTTCTTTAAGGTAAGCTGAAGCTTTCTCGCATCTTATTCCTCCAGTGCAATACATCGCGATTTTCTTCTTCTCTTTCCCTTTCAGAACATCAAGGACTTTCGGAAATTCACGGAAAGTCTTTATATCTGGGCAGACAGCTCCTTCAAACCTCCCCATTTTACTCTCATAATTATTTCTAGCGTCCAAAACAACAGTCTCTTCTTCTTTGCATAATTCAATAAACTCTTTAGGAGAAAGATGCTTCCCAGAATTACTCAAATCTACTTTCTGCCCAAAATTAACAATCTCTCTTTTCGTTTTCACAATCATTTTATGGAAGGGATGCATTATTCCTTTGCTTTCTTTAAAGACCATGTCTGCAAACCTCTTATCTGCCAGAATATTATTCTTATATTCTTCAATCTGCTCTTTGTTGCCAGAAACGCTTCCATTTATTCCTTCTTCTGCAACAAGAATCCTTCCTCTTATTCCAAGTTCATTGCAGAATTTTGCATGTTTTTTCCTAAATACTTCTGGCTTTTCTATCTGCACATACTTGTAAAATAATACCACGATGATTTCTTCCATCTTTTATAATAAATTTTAGCAGATTTAAATCTAACTGCTAAGGTTTAAAAAGCATTTTTTCTTCTTGCTATT
>CAZDJT010000027.1:1881-3694 GCA_964505875.1 Candidatus Woesearchaeota archaeon
TTTACCGACGGATAAACTATCCAGAACAGATTAGTATAAATAGATGAATATGATATAATAAATCATGAAAATAAGTTTTACTAATAGCTGTTATAATATAATAAAATCTGTGCCCAAAGGCAAAGTTACAACTTATAAAGAAATAGCTAAGAAACTGAAGAGCAAAGCATATAGAGCAGTAGGACAAGCAATCAAGAACAATAAAAGAGCACCAATTATTCCTTGCCACAGAGTTGTCTGCTCATCTGGGAAAATTGGAGGCTATGCTTTTGGGGTAAATAAGAAGATAGAAATGTTGAGAAAAGAAGGAATAGAAATAAAGAGCAATATAATAAATTTAAAGAGATATATGCACAAATTCTAAAGGAAGATGGAATACAAAGTTAAAATACTGAGAATAGAGAATGTTGCAAAGAATATAAAGAGATTTTTGCTTGAGAAGCCGTCTGCTTTTTCCTTCATTCCAGGGCATTCAATGATGGTATCAATAAACTTGCCTGAATGGAAAGATAAGAGAACTTCTTTTACAATGACTTCAGCAAATTCTTCTCTTTTTCTAGAATTTACTATAAAAAGATACGATGAGCGCAATGGAATAACAAAAAAGATGCACGAGCTGAAAGAAGGAGACGAACTCATTCTTTCAGATATGTTTGGCTCTGTTCGTTATAAGGGCCCTGGCGTCTTTATAGCGGCTGGGATGGGAATAAATCCATTTATCGCCATTTTTCGGCAGTTAAAAGAAGATAATAAATTAGAAGGAAATAAGTTAATATATTCAAACAAGACAAAAGAAGATGTAATTTACGAAGAAGAATTAAAGAATTATTTAAGAGATAATGTTATTATAACTCTGACAAGAGATAAATTTCCAGGCTATCTATCTGAAAGAATAAATGCTGATTTTCTGAAGAGGTATATTAAAGACTTTAATCAGAATTTTTACGTCTGCGGTCCAGATAAGTTCGTATCGGAGGTAAAATCTTGCATCTCGGAACTTAAGAGGGAAGCGCAAAGACCTAAATTATGACTATGAATGCATATGCTTTTATATCTATATAAATGGACAATAAGAAGTCTTGAATCTTATTCTAGTGCCGTTGATAAATCTTCAGAGGGAAGAGGTTTAGAGAGAGATTATTTGCATCATCTGGCATTGCAAGACACAGAAACAACGACGCAGAGAGAAGGCATAACTATTGAGACAAGCCTATAATAATATATTAAATTATCTCAATAGAAAATAGCAAGATATATAAACTTATTTTGCTTGACAAAAGCATGAAAAGTCAGGTGTCAAGTTCTGTCTGCAGGTCTATGAAGTATAGTTTTACTTGGGGAGCCCTTAATATTCCATCTTCTTGTTTCTTTAACTAATCTGTCTTCCCCCTTCCTTTCTGAAACTATTAAAATGAAACAAAAAGATAAATCAACTATTCTTGCAGACGCATTGAGCGATAATGTATTTAATGATTCTAAACAGGAATCGCCCAATAACTTAAGGTCTTCTCTTCTAGAGGCGAAAATTGCCTCTATAAAAGCAGGTTTTATCGTTTCAGATGATTTTATATCTGAGATAGAGTCTTTCGCGAAGCGGAACACAATAGTGAAAGTAGGAAAAGACAAGCATTTCTGCCATAACTGTATGAAAGCCCACATAATAAAGAAAGCGAGAGAGTTAGAATTGCCTCCAAGCGCAATAAAACCTTTCTTATCTAAATTGGAAGGAGAAGAAGGACACAATGGATATTACCTAGATGAAGAAGATTTGATAAGGCTTTAATTTTATTTCTCTTTAATAGATTTATAATAT
>CAZDJT010000027.1:3794-7448 GCA_964505875.1 Candidatus Woesearchaeota archaeon
CCTAAATTAATGCTTGAATTATCATCTCCTATACTGATATCATAATCTCCATCAGGAGCCTCAAGAATAAACTTTTTCTCTTGATTAATTCCAAGTTCAACATCTTTAATTACATTACTATCGCCTATATTAATTGACAACGGCTGATTATAGGGCACATTCCCCCTATTTACAATTGTCAAGGTTCCATTTTCCAGAGAATAAGATATATTCTTCAGTTCTTCAATATAAACTTGCTTGCTACTTTGCAATCCAGAAGAAGAAACTTCTATTTTCCAGTATCCGGAAGTGTAGTTATATTGAGTATTAAAGTCAGTTGCTTCGCCTGCCTTAGCTGTCGCGCTAAAATAAATATCACTTAAAGGAGAATAAACTTTCACTTCTAAATCTCCTTGCATTGCTCCTCCAGTCTGATCGTATATCAAAGGCGTAAAAATGATATTATTTCCAGGAACAACAGTTGGGGAATTAATAGCAATATCCAAGCTTCTAGCAACTTGCTTTACTTTTATGAAACTCTCTGAATTTCCAGTGTTTGTCAAGTCTCCTAAGTCATCTTTCTCATAAGCTTTTATTATTATATTAAAGTTTCCAGCTTTAGAATCTGAAGGTAAAGTGACATTGAATTTAAAGTTTCCATTAGTAACGGTCTTCACTAAGTTTATTCCCAAATCAGATATAGAAATATCAACAAAACCATTGATAAATTCTCCGTTCGCTTTCACAGCTTTTCCAGATACTGATAATGAATCTCCTGAGGAGAAAACGCCGCCAGACACTTCAGCTAAAACATTAATTTTAGAAGATATCTCAAATTTCCCGCTTTCAATTCTATCTTCAGCATATCTTGCCACGATAGTGCACTCTCCGCTTAATTCTCCAATTAATACTTTATCTACTTTAGCAACAACAAATATCTTCCTTTGCTCGCCTGCTTTTATGCTTATAGGGCTTTTATAAAATTCAACTTCTTTGCCTTCGCAAACCAAAGATGCGCTGAAAAAACCATTAGTGTTTGCATTTTTGCTGACTGATGCGCTGATATTCAAACTGTCTCCTAAATTGTAAAGGCTTTTTGGCTGGTCAAGAGACACAGAAGCAGAAGCAATCCCTGAGAAAACAAGTAAAGCTGCAAAAATGCATGAGAAAATCACAAACTCCTTTTTTATCATATTTTACGTATATTTTCTTTCTATATAAATCTTATGCGTTCTCTCGTATCTTTAATAATTTAATATATTTAATGGCATTGAGAATATTTATATATCTCTTAAACTAAATCTTCTAATGAAAAAAGAAGTTACTGTAACTCCGTATGAAGTTTCAGGAGAGCTGGACTACTCAAAACTGATAAAAGACTTTGGAACTTCAGAAATCTCTTCTATTCTAAGTGCAAAATTAGGAAAAGTTCATCCTTTGATAAGAAGAGGAGCATATTTCTCGCATCGGGATTTTGATCTCTGGATAAAAGATGCAGAAGCGGGAAAGCAAGTTTCAATAGTTACTGGCCGGGGCCCATCTGAGAAGATGCATACAGGGCATTTAGTTCCTTTTCTCGTTGCAAAATCTCTGCAGGAAAGATATAACTGCCCTGTCTTCATTCCAATATCTGAAGACGAAAAGTTCTTTGTCAAGTCAGATTTGACAATAGAAAAAGCAAAAGAATTTGCTGAAGATAATATATTGGATATAATCTCTCTCGGCTTCAAAGAGAATTTGACTTTCTTTGTCAGGGATTTTTCCTACACTCCTCTTTACCAGCACTCTGCAAAGATAGCAAAATTAATCAGCTATTCAACTGCCAAAGCCATTTTTGGTCTTAAGCCGGAGAATAATATTGGTTGGTCTTTCTATCCTGCAGTTCAGGCAGTCCACATTCTTCTTCCTCAGTTATTAAAAGGAAAGCATAGAACTCTCGTTCCAGTTGGAATTGATCAAGATCCTTTTATCCGTCTTACAAGAGATATATCAGAACACACCTCTTTGAATTTAATAAAGCCTTCAGCAATTCATGCAAAGTTCATTCCCGGTCTGCGCGGAGGAGCAAAAATGTCTGCTTCTGATTCAGAAAACGATGTAATCTGGCTTACAGATTCTTCAGAAGAGATAAAGAGAAAGATAAACAAATATGCATTTTCCGGGGGGAAAGACACACTGGAAGAGCATAGAAAACTAGGCGGCAACACAGAAATAGACATTTCCTTTCAATATCTTAAATTCTTCTTTGAAGACGACGATAAAAAGCTTGCAAAAATAGAAGATGATTACAAAAAAGGAAAACTTCTTTCAGGAGAGCTGAAGAAAATTCTCATAGAAAAGGCCTCCGCATTCCTAAAGAATCATCAGAAAAACAGGGAAAAAGCAAAGAACGATATTAACAAGTTTATTTTGAAGTAAGTTGTTTTTGTAATTTAAGCTTATCTTTAATCTCAAAAACTTGCCTTACATAATTTGTGTTTCCACCACCATTATAATCTCTAACAGCTGTTTCCCAAGGTTTCCATCCAACAATCACAGGTTCAGTGCGAGCTTTAACATAATTAATGACTTGTCCAACACGTAACTTTTCAGGGCGTACATCTGGATTACGACTAATAAGGGAGCGAGTAGTGGTTCCTAACTTCGGCGCAATCTTAGCAAAAGAATCGCCAGATTTTATCTTATAAGTCTGAACTTCTTTGTCTTCAATGTTTGTTATTCCATATTTTGCAGCTTTATGAAACAGCCAGCCAATTCCTCCAGCAATACTATTTTCAGGAGTCATATTACTCTTAGAATAATCCCACTTTCCATTTACTCTAAGTGTATTATCTTTTCCTTTCAAGAAAGAAAAACACCCAATAAGTGGAGTATTCTCTTGTCCAACAGCTAAAATAGATAGAGCAAAGTCTCCAGTATTTGCAATTTGCATTGGGTCATGTGTAAATGCACTTTTTCTATCTTTCTGGCTGCCCGATTCAACAGCAATAATTGCTTTAATCAGATCTGATTCGGGTGCTCTACCATGCTTTGTCTTTAATTCTTTAAGAGTTTTATTAATAGTATTATCATAAACATTCAAGTAAGATAAGTCTAAGTTTTTTCTCTTAACTTCATCAATAGAATTTGTTTCTGCACTTTTTCCATCATAAGATGTAGAAAGCAAAGCTCCAGCTGTCAATAATCCTGCTAATCCTTTTCTTAAACTCTCCATTTTCATATATTTTTATAAGAAAAAGCATATTTAAACCTTTCTATTGTTGTATCTAACTAGTAGTTACATTATTCTATTGTTTATACAAACAATATTTATATATCCTCTTCTGTTACAAAGTTAATGAGGCTGATTACACTGCATTGTGACTATATACGCTTTAAGCCCTTGAAAAAAGCGATAAAGAACCCTGAAGAGCTGTCTGAAAAAGACAAGAAAGAAAAAGAGATAAAAGACCCCCTTGTTGTCCTGACAGCAGTTGAGAAAGGGGACAATGATTCTATACTTAAGCAGTATATTGCAGCAATTAAGAAAACAGCAGAAGAAGTTAAGGCAAAAAGAATAGTGCTTTATCCTTACGCTCATCTTTCCTCTCAACTATCCGACCCTACTACTGCTCTTGAATATATTACCGAAGCAGAACATACTCTGCAAAAACACGGTTTTGACGTAGTAAGAGC
>CAZDJT010000028.1:0-4681 GCA_964505875.1 Candidatus Woesearchaeota archaeon
CTGCTATATTTAAGTAAAAATATATTAATAATTATTAATTATTTCTTGTTCTATGTTAGTGCTACTTAAGTCAACCGCAAGCACTTTAAACTATAAAAGTCAAATTCTGGTATGAGAGAATTCATATATTATTCGCGTTCTGCTCCAACATCGGGCAAGTTTGTGGGCGAAGATCTGCAAAAAGCAGGGCGATTAGACATAGCAGTTCATACAATCATAGCAGCATTCTTTCTCAGCCACAAATTAAGAGATGATGTACGACTGCATTTAGTCTTTACAG
Organism: Candidatus Woesearchaeota archaeon; assembly: GCA_964505875.1. Lineage (GTDB taxonomy): Archaea > Nanobdellota > Nanobdellia > Pacearchaeales > GW2011-AR1 > CAZDJT01. The sequence goes on from CAZDJT010000028.1 coordinate 281, forward strand.
GAATGCCTGATCCTCCAAAACATCTTGAGTTCTTCCCAGTAACGGAAGGAAAGACAGGAATAGATAAAATATATCTTAATAAGAAAGATGTCTCATCAATAATAAGAAGAATGTTATATAAGTACAAAGAAGGAGAGAAGACAGAGGTTTTTCCAGGCTATTGGGTAGAAAAGAAAGGCTTTCTTGATTTGGTTAATAACTTAAAAGATGAAGGGAGAGATATCTTTATCTTAGATGAAAAAGGAGAGGATATCAGAGAGGCGGAGCTAGGTGATAATCCAGTATTCATTCTTGGTGATCATCTCGGCCTGCCGGACAAAGAATTGAAAAGACTGAAAAGAATATGCAAACCGGTGACTATAGGGCCAAAAACTTACTTCGCTTCACAGACGGTTGCCGTCGTGAATAATGAAATAGACCGTCGGGAAGACAGAAAAAAAGCCCGCTTAGAGAACAACAATAGTTAAAAAGGAGAAAAACTGCAAGATTCTCATGGTAAGCGGCGTCTCAATAAAATTCAGAACATATTTGGAAACAGTTCCAAAACTTCTTAGCTTAATTAAACTTGAAAAAGAGCTTGAGAAGCACGATAAAATAATCTTGCAGCCCCAATTAAAGAATTCATCTTCTCGTCATACTTCTCCGGATTTCATTGACTCTGTCTTAAAATTCTGCATGGAAAACAAGAAGCAAGATGCTAAAGTTTTTATCGCGGCAGGAGCAGATGGTGAGAGTACTGATAAAGCTCTGGATAAAGCAGGTTATAAGAGGCTGTCGGAAAAATACTCAGTAGGTCTTATTGACTTGAACACAGCAGAAACAGAAGAAATAATGGATGGAGAGTTTCTAAAATTTGACAAGATTATGTATCCAAAAGTTCTTCTTGATGCGTTCGTCATTTCCCTTCCTTTTCTTGCAGAAGATGAAGAAACTGAGATGGTCAGTTCTCTATCTACAATGCTTTCTTCCTTCCCTTCAAAATATTATTCTGGTTTCTTCTCAAAAGCAAAGAACAAGATAAGAAACTGGCCTATAAAATACTCTATTCATGACTCATTGAAATGCAAATTCCCAGAGTTTGCCATTTTTGATGCTTCAGAGCAAGGCTTTATCTTAGCTGGAAAGCCAATAGAGATTGACAAGCAGGCAGCAAAAGTTCTCGGCTTGAATTGGAAAGCAGTTCAGCACTTAAGACTTGCTGACGAAAGTTTCTCAGGCCAGGTTAAAATGTCTAAGAAAGAGCCAATTTCCCCAACAGAGCAAAGAGATAGCAAGAACAACTAAATTTATTAATCTCTCTTATCTGGTTTTCTAATGAAAAAAGCGGTAAGACTTTCAATATCAGGTTCAATGCAAAGCCTGTTTTTCAGGCAATTTGTAAAAAACAACGCTGACGGCTATAACTTAAAAGGTTTCTTAAGAATACATCCAGATAGCAGAGTAGAAATATTTTTAGAAGGCAATATGGATGATGTGGATAAAGTAGTTGATATATTCAAGAAAGGCCCTAAATATTCTCAAATAAGAAGTTTTGAAGAAAAGCCGGAAAAACTGCAGGATTTCAAAGAGTTTAAAGTTCTTACTTTTTAGTATGGAAATTAATATTGCTAAGCACGCAAGAGAAAGAATGATATAATATAATATTTCTGAGAAGCTTGTTTTAGATTCAATAGATAAGCCTGACAAGATTGTCTCTAGTTATTATAATCAAGAAGTCTTTCAAAAGAATTTAAATGGGCATGTTATTAGAGTCATCGTTGAGAAAAGCAAAGAAATAAAAACTATTGTAACTGTATATAAAGCAAGGAGAAAACGATATGGAATATAAATACGATAAAGAGACAAATATACTGCTAATAAGGATGAATAATGGGGTGCCTGACTTTGGCGAGCAGAAAGAGAATATAATTACTCATTATAACAAAGAAGGCGTGCCTATTCAAATAGAAATATTAGATGCAAGCCAAACAGTTGCAAAACTAGTTGAGCTGGTTTTGAGGAACAAAAAAGTAACAAATTAATTTTTATTTCTAGGTATAAAAGTATATAAACGGTATTTATCTTTTTAGAGTATGGGCAGACAGGATGAATTTATAAAAGAAAGATCAAGAAAAATAGAAGAGTTAAGAAAACAAGGTGTAAATCCCTATCCTTATTATTATGAAAAGTCAGACTTTGCCTCTTTATTGCAGGAAGAGCACAGCAAGCTTAAAGCAGGAGAAAAAGCGAAAGACAAAGTAAAGATTGCAGGAAGACTAATGACCGTCCGTGATTTAGGAAAGATAGCTTTCGGTGTTTTACAAGATAGTTCAGGCAGGATACAAATTGTTCTGCAGGAAAAAGAAACTCCCGAGAAAGTCAGGGATTTCTTTAAATATTATATTGATGCTGGGGACTTTGTTGGAGTTGAAGGCTCAGTTTTCAGAACAACTCGCGGAGAATTATCCATCTTAGTAAAAAAAGCAGAAATTCTCTCTAAATCTCTTCTTCCTCTTCCAGATAAATGGCATAGCTTAGAAGACAAAGAAGAGAGATACAGAAAAAGATATCTTGATTTGGTGATGAATCCTCAAACTAAAGATGTTTTCACAAAACGCAGTCAAATAATCTCCTCTATAAGAAATTTTTTAGCAGAAAAAGGATTTCAAGAAGTTGACACTCCTATGCTTCAGCCTTTATACGGTGGAGGAGCCGCAAAACCTTTTATTAGCGAGCTTAACACTATGAAAATGAAAGTCTATATGGCGATTTCCAAAGAATTGTATCTAAAGAGATTAATTACTGGAGGTTTTGAGAAAGTCTATGAGATGAATAGAATTTTCAGAAATGAAGGCATTGACGCAACTCATAATCCTGAATTTACAATGCTTGAAACAATGTGGGCTTTTGTAGATTACAGAGCAAATATGGATTTGTTTGAAGAGATGATTGAATATACTGCAAAAAAAGTCTTGGGAAAAACAAAAGTTCAGTACGGCGATAAAGAAATAGAGCTAAAAAGACCTTGGAAAAGAATGACTGTCGCTGAGTCAATAAAGAAATTTGCCAAAATAAATATTGATAAGATGTCTGATTCAGAGCTGAGAGATTTTATTGAAGAGAAGAAGTTAAGGCTAAAATCTTCTTTTACTCGTGGAGCAGCGATAGATGAGATTTTCTCAGAACTTGTTCAGCCAAATCTTATCCAGCCGACAATTGTTTATGATTATCCTGCAGATACTTCTCCGCTTGCAAAGAGGAAAGAAGATAACAAAGATATTGCAGAGAGATTTGAGCCAATAATTAATGGGTGGGAAATGGGAAATAATTATTCAGAACTAAATGAACCTGCACTTCTTAGGAAAATATTTGAGGAAGAAGCAGAGAAAAGAAAGAAAGGAGATGAAGAAGCCTCCCCACACGATGAAGATTTCATAAATGCATTAGAAGTTGGAATGCCTCCTACTTCTGGTCTCGGTCTCGGAGTAGACAGGCTGGTAATGCTTCTTACAAACTCTGCTTCTATCCGCGATGTCATTCTCTTTCCTTTCATGAAGCCTCTGCATAAAGAAGAGGAAGTGAAAAAAGAGGGAGAAAATGACGGACATAATAATAAAAAGTAAGATAAAGGCAGCAGTCCCAGATTTATCTGTATCAGGAGACGTTCCAGAAGCCCTTAATAGAAAAGTTCTGAAAATCTTGGAAGAAGCAGCTACAAGAGCGAAGTTAAATGGGCGTCGGACTTTGCAAGCCAGAGATTTATAATATCATCTTTAGTAAAATTCAATAAGGAAGAAGTGAGGAAATAGTTATCTCACAATACGATATTAATTTAGTTTTCAAGATAATTATTTTTTAATATTATTTATATATTTGAACATAATATTTTTATATGACTCATAATAAATTATTTAATTTAAATATAATTATCGTTAGTGAGATAACAATGTCTTATCATTCTTTGTTCATTTTTATTGACTATCATGACTTTCTTCCTCAAAAAACTGTCCGAATCTCTTTCCCTCTGCCTTTGCCTTCTCCAGACTTAACACCCAGAATTTACCTGAATCTTCAAGCTGGTCAGGGGACAGGAAGAACCATCCTTCGTAATTGAATCTTGCTGCAATCACAGGCGACAAGCCAAGAATGTTTGAGAAAATGACAAAATCTTCAATCTGCTCTCTTGTTATATAAATTCTGTTTTTTTTGCTTGACTTAGCTTCAATTGTAAAACCTTTCTTGCCAATTTTTCCAGCAAGCAAATCGCACGGAGAGTTGTCATTTACCCCAGAGCCAGCAACTCTAACGGCTCGCCATCCATTTTCCGTTAATATTGAAAGCAATTCCCTCTCAGCTTTTGACCCCTTGGCTTTATTAGACATGAAGGAAAAAGAAGAAAGAGGTTTAAATAATTACCTTAAA
>CAZDJT010000028.1:4781-7222 GCA_964505875.1 Candidatus Woesearchaeota archaeon
GCAATTATTATCACTGCCCAGATAATCGCTTCAAGCTTCCATACACTAAGAAAAGCAAAAAGATGAACCCAGAACAACATTAAATCCATAAAGACAACAGTAAAAAGAGATATTTAAATCTTATGACTCTTAATCTTAATAACTTATAGCTTGCTCATTTGTATAAACTTTAAAAAAATAAGATAATTATCTCCTAACACCGTATTTAATCTGTTTGAAGGATAACTATTCTTTTCCTATTAAATAAATAACAAATATTATGATAATCCTAACTATATTTGCTCTTTTGCCTGCGAGCTAAGCTGCTTTGCGCTTACAACGATACTACAAGAGTTGGTGCTTTGCGGTCTGTTGCCATATTTATCTTGGCACTTTATGTAGTAAGTTGCTTTTGCTTTCCACTCAGCAAAATGATTGTTCTTTATATCTGGATTTGAGTAAATCATCTTCTGTCCATCTTCAAAATTATAATTGCAGGAAGACAGGGAGTAAACACATTCTGCATCTTCGTTTGTTACTATCTTAAGCCCTCCAAGCTGTTTGTAAGCCCTTGTTACAAGCGGCGCAGAACTGTCAGTAAATATGGAGAAGCTTGTATTTCCAGAAGCAATATTTCCTCCAGCGTCTACACACTTGAAGAAGTAATTATAATTTCCATTTTGAAGACTTAAAGACTGCTTGTGCTTGAAGTCATTCGTTTCAAACATTTTTGTAGTAAAGCTGCTATCAGCAGAAGAAGTTGAGAAGTAGCATATTGCTTTACCATTTTCCGCTCCATCATCTGTTTGTATTATTAAATCTACAGGAACAGAGGTTGTGCTTCCATAAACAGTTGAATTAGGGCTCATACTGGTTATTGACAGTCCTTGGCTTCCCCTTAGAAGGAAGTCATAACTCTGTACCATTGTATTGTTGCTCTTATCTTGGCATCTGAAGTAAAACTTGTTCTGTTCTCTATCTTTTATCCCTGTCAAGTTTCCAGCGCAAGTATAAAGCAAGTTGGCATTTATATCTGCTCCGTTTTCTGAGCAGCCCATTCCATTTTCCATGTCTGAATATGCTTTGCTGTCTCTGCTCCATCTGCAATCTGCCGGTTCATTTGTATAAACTTGTATAGGAACTACATCTGCTTTATATTGTATGAAACTTCCTGAAGGTATGTCAGTCGCTTCAATAACCGGCGGTGTTGTGTCTGGTCCTTTAACAACACAGAAGTTTACAGCATATTCATCAACATTCTCATTTCCATTAGAGTCTCTGCATCTTACATAAAGAGAGAAAGTCCCATCATTCTTTATTACTGGTCCGCTCGTCCCCGTTCCAGCTACTTCAGGAGAAGGAAGCCTCATCTTTTGAGTGTGATTGTATTCATAGAAATTGCTATCTCCAAAGTAAAACTGCATACTGTCAAACTTTCCTGTCCGATTATATTCTATTTTACATTGTGCTGGCTCATTTGTAGTAATTCCAAATTCTAATGGTGTGAAAGCAGGCAAACAGCCGCCATTATCAACAATCTTTACTCCTAAAGCAGGAGGCCTTATGCTCTTATCAGAAACATATTTCAAAGTTCTAGGAGAAAGTGCAGATTCCCAAGGTGCTATCTTCGGACTCTCAACATCTTTAGGATGAACCCAAGCGCATTGCTCTTTTCCCGTCCCTGTGTTAAGCAACTGGCATGCCTGTCCAAGTGCTCTGCATCTGTATTCACTGCAAGGTCTGAATGGGTCTTTATTGCATTCTTCACATTTCGCTCCTCCTAATGGCGGTTCATAAGGCAAGCAATTGAAAGTAACAACTTGATTGCTCTTCTTCTCATATGTCAAGATGAAGATTGCAGCCGCAACTCCAAGACCTATTCCAAACGCTGCTCCATTGCTTAATGATTGTCCAAAGATTCCACCACTACCTGAAAGTCCAGGAGTCGCTTTTCCAAACAATCCAATTGCCGCCTTACCAGCCAAAATTCCTCCCGCAAGAGCAAAACTAAGAGCTTTTGTAGTTCCTGAATCAAGACCAGCTAATGCTCCAACACTTTGAACAATACCGACAGCTACTGAAGCCCAAGCCACCCCCTGTACAATATTTCCCAGAAGGAAATTATTGATTGTTGGTCCAAAACCGCCGAGTGTTTTATATTCATATGCTCCAATAGATCCACTAGCAGCTAATGTTCCAGAGTGAATTATATCGCCATTTTCATTGTCAACTCTAAAAAATTTATCTTTGGTTTCAATAAGTGATGTTCCATCTTCAGAATCATATATTTTAATCCCTTTATCCTCTAGACTAGTAGGATTGTCCAGAAGATTTTTTCTTTGCTCATCATTTTTTAAAATATCTGACAGACTAAAGTCAGCAGTCTCACCAGTATTCAAATCAATAAGATTAACTTTTGTATCTTTCAAGACCGAGTATTTATTAGGGTTGGAGTCTTTGAG